>CASEHG010000165.1 GCA_949287565.1 uncultured Brachyspira sp. | reverse complement strand
TTTACAATATATTGACATTATTTTTTTATCTTGTATAATATTATTAATAACTAATACTATTAAGTAATTATTTTAAATAAGGAGACTAATATTATGCCTAGTTTTGCAAATCCATTTAATGCAAATGTTAACAGAAAAGTTACTAAAGAAGAATTAATACAAGCTGTAAGACTTGATATTGCCGGAGAATTGGAGGCTATATATCTGTATGATGCCCATGTTATAGCTACAGATGATCCTGTTGCAAAGGCAGTATTAGCTGACATTAGAGATGAAGAAAAAGCACATGTTGGAGAGCTTATGGCTTTGCTTAGACATTTAGACCCTAAAGAAGCTGAACATTTTGAATCAGGACAATTAGAAGTTAAAGAGATGATGGAGGAGCTTGGAATAAAAGAACCTAATTTATCCGGGCTTACAGTTGGAAGTTTGAAAAAAGAATGATAAAGCGATAATAAAACATTAAAGGAGGAATATATGGATTATTTAGCTAGAGAAAGTTCGCCTTTTGAAGAAAGTTTTTGGCAGAATATAGATAAAGTTGTTGTTGAAACAGCAAGCAGAACACTTATAGGAAGAAGATTTTTATCTATTTACGGCCCTCTTGGTGCAGGTGCTATAAGCGTTCAATATGATAAAAGCGACAGAGAAGAAGTTTTTGAAGATGGTTTCGTAAAAACTTCAGGAAGAAAATCTGTTGAGCTTCCTCAGATTTATCAGGATTTTACTCTATTATGGAGAGATTTAGAGAATAATATTTCTAATAAATTACCTTTAGATTTATCTATTGTATCTCAGGCAGCTCAAACACTCGCTAACAAAGAAGATAATTTAATATTCAATGGAAATGATTTTCTTGAATTAAAAGGAATACTCAATGCTGAAGGAGTACAAAAATTAAAAATCTCTGATTGGGGACAAGGCGAGAACCCTTATACTGATATAGTAAAAGCTATAAATATGATTAGAGAAAAAGGCATTGTAGGAAGATTCGTATTATGTTTAAGTCAATCATTATATTTTGACTTACAGAGAATACAGCAAGGTACTGGAATGACAGAAGCACAAAGAATATCTAGTATGATTGGAAATCTTTATAATGTACCTGTTATTAAAGGAAAGAAAGCAGCATTGATTTGTTCTGAACCTCAGTATATGGATTTGGCTGTTGGAATAGATATGTCTACTGCATATTTAGAACAGAAAGATTTAAATCACAGCTTTAGAATAATGGAAACTATAATACCTAGAATAAAAGACACTAATGCAATAGTTGTTTTAGAATAGTTTGTTTCATAATAACTCTTTAAAAATTATAAACCTGCAGGTTATATAAAATCTGCAGGTTTTATTTTTTAATTATTGTTTTTTTATTAATTTACTATATAATGTGGCTGATGCTAAATACTATTTCAATTCAATATACAATAGCTTTATGTTCTTATAAAGCAAGCAAGCAAGCAAGCAAGCAATTAATATATTTAAATCCGCATATTACCCTATTCTTATTTATAGGGCTGTTATTTCATTGCATAATTCCTTACTTAATAAGATATTATTTCAAGCTAATTCTAATTTTTTAATAGTACAGAATCAGGAGTATTAAATGCCGTATCATTGCGAATGCGAACAATGTAAAAATAAAGAATTTAATCCAGAAGATTATATAATAAAAGAAGAAGATTTTAAAATACTTGATAAAGAACGTACTTTAGGAATATCCGGACATTTAAGGGTAAAAGATGAAGCTATGAGTATAGCTGAATGTATAGACTCTTGCATTGATGCTTTAGATGAACTTATAATAACATATAACAAATCAACAGATGCTACAGAAGAAATTTTAAAAGAATATGAAAAAAAATATCCTGATAAAATAAGACTTTATTACTATGAACCTAATGTAATTAAATACGATAAAAATGAATACAAAACAAAATATTCTGAAATTCATTATTTTTATTATTATAGTAATTTTGGTTATTTAAAAATAAATTACAAATATTGTATAAAGATAGATGCTGATCAAATTTATTTTACAGAAAAATTATTAGAGATAAGAGAAATACTATTATCCGATATGAAATTATCTAATAATATAAAAAAATTATTGATGCTAGAAAAAATAGCATGGTATATACCAATTAAAAAATTAAGAAACTATTTTAGAACATCTTTATACCAAAAATACTTTAATAAAGATAAGAGATATCATTATAATGGTATAGAAAATATTTTAAATTTTAAAGATTTCATTATTTATAATAGATATCTATATAAAGATGAATGTACTTATGAACTTGGAGGAATTAATCTCATACTACATAATAATGAATTATATTTAAATACAGATCAAGTTTTTAATGGATATTATTACGATCATTTTATTTTTATACCAAAATCTAAAAATAAATACTATCTACTTGATAATGGATTAGAACATATAAATACAACAAATGATAAATGTAATATTGGATTTCTTTGGGCTCATCTTGGAGATTTA
>CASEHG010000164.1 GCA_949287565.1 uncultured Brachyspira sp. | reverse complement strand
AACATTATAATTGTAAGAATATAAAAAATCAATAGAAATATTCTGTATATAAAATTAAATTTATATTAATAATAGCCATTTTTAATATTTAAACTCCACAGTATAATGCGTAACAGCCTCATCAGGCATAATATATTCTCTATTACTTTTCAAAAGCTCAAGCATATCAGCCCTAGCATCATATTCCATACCAATACGTACATCTTTTATATAATCATTGGCAAAATCACTCCAATAAGTTCCATCTCTAAATTCTTTTGCTGTTTTTCTTAAATCATTTATTACAATAGAATATTCTTTAATGGTATTATACATAGCTTCTATTTGAGTATAGTCTACAAGCTGAACTGCCTTATTATTAATATTAAGCATAACTTTTTCACCGCCGCTCTGCCATACCATTAATTTATCTGTATAGTCTATAGGAGTGATAACCGTCCAATCTTCATCTTTATTAGGCTCTTTATCTTTGGTTAAAAATTGATTAAGCCCAGCACTCTTTATATGATCTTCTGTAATAGTAAAATATTCCTGCCCGCTGTCATAAGCTTTTCTTATTTCTTCATAAGGAGGTATTGGAACATAATAAGTTTTTTTATTTATTGTATAAGTTGCATAAGGCGAGTTGTCAGATTTATAATATCTTCCATTATCAAGTTTTATCCAATTAGGCTCTTCAGGAGTTCTTATCCTATTTTGAATATATGGTAAATCTCCTCCAACAGACGAACTATAAGAATATATTTCATTTGCATTATCATAAGCTGAGGAATTAGGCTCTACTTGCCAATTTACGCCGTCAGTACTTGACCATATAGTATTATCATTTTCAAATTTTTCATATTTAGACGTCCATTTATTAATGGAAGGATCATTTTCATAATATACCCTTTCACCTTTTGTAACATATATTTTATCTTTATCATAACGAATATCAAGCCAGCTTCTTTGTCCCCAAGGAGTATTAATCTTCTCCCAATTAGCACCTATAGCAGTATCTTTATTTTTATCTATTCTATAATAAACGTTCTTGCTTACAGTAAATGGGCCTAAATCTGTAGTTCGGCATCCGCTTGGATTTTGCTCATTAAAATCTTCTGCTAAACCTATTAAATATATATAATCTTTAAACTCTGCAATTTTATAACTGCTAGCTCCAAAAGTTCCTTGAAAACTGTCATTTGGATTAGGACTTACTGAAGGAAAAGTTTTATAAACATTATCATCAGAACCCTCTGTTGTCCAATTTATTAAATCTGATGATGTTTGTATCTCATTATTAAAAGTTATGCCTGTACGAAATGAATGATAATTTTCTGTGCCTTTACAGGTTATAGTAGTAAAAGAACTTGAAGAATATGAATAAGTTCCATAATAAGAATCTTCATATAAAACTCTGTTTTCTTCTATTACATTCATTCTTAATAAATAACCATATCCTTTACTGTCTTTATCATAAACTACTATATTTCCATTATTATCTATTTGAAGTATTATATCTTCTGCTTTTCTATTTAATGTTTTGCTTTTAGGATCATAATCATACATATAGTCAGCTAATACATACCATTTGCCTTGATATTTAAACTTCCTCTGAAAACCTCCGAATACCTCTCCGTCTTTAGCAGGAACTGGGTTTACATCTATATGTCCGGGTATTGTGTCTTCAGGTAATCTAAAATCAGTTGGAGGCGGTATATTGTTTGGACCTAGTATATTTATTTTCTTACAAGATATCATCAAAATTATAATAAGAATCAATAAAAGAAGTATAAAATATAATTTTTTGTTTTTATTAATAAAATTCTTTTTCATAAAATAACCCTCAAATATTATTACTATCAATAAATTTTATTAAAATTTTATGTTTATTAATTTTATTTGCATTCTTAATGTTATAGAATATTTTCAATAAAATTAGGCAAATTTTT
>CASEHG010000163.1 GCA_949287565.1 uncultured Brachyspira sp. | reverse complement strand
TTTTTTTTATATTTATTATATAATATAAGAAAAGAGATATACTTTTAACAAGGATGAAATATGTTAATAGAAAATGATTTAAAAATATTATCTCCTTCAGAGGCTGATGAAATTATCAATAATACAGATAATATAGTTATATTGGATGTCAGAACGGAGATGGAACATAATTATGAAGGTATGATTGAAGATTCTATTTCTATGGATTTCCTTAAGCCAAGAGTGTTTAAAAGAGAAATATCTAAATTAGATAAAGAAATTCCATATTTGTTATATTGTTCCATTGGTAAATTAAGTATAAAAGCAGCGGAATATATGAAAGAAGAGGGATTTAAGAATCTTTATATATTAGAAGGCGGATTGAAGGCTTGGAATAAACATTTTGGAGATAATAACAAAGTTTCTAAATTTGATAGAGAAGAGGCTGTTGAGAGAAGAAAAAGACTTATTATAAGATTAAACAGAATCGAAGGTCAGATTAAAGGAATGAAAAAAATGCTTGCCAAAGGTGAATATTGCGGCGATATACTCAATCAGTCTTTAGCCGTTAAAGCTGCTATGGGAAGTGTTAATCAGGAAATAATGGAAGTATTTTTGAATACTTGTATGATTTCACCTAAAGAAAAAGAAGATTTCTTCAGATATATGAGAAAACTTATTAAGTAATTATTTTTTAAGCAAGGGATAATCCCTTGCTTTTTATTTATTTAAATTTTATTTATTTACCCCAAGCATCCGGATTTTTATTCCATTCCAAAGCCTTAGATAATTCTTCTTCTGTTATATATTTTTCATCTTTAGCTATTTCCATAAGAGATGAGAAATTAGAAAGAGATGAGAATTTTATTCCTGCTTCTTCAAAGTTTTTATATGCTTTTTCAAATTCATAAGTAAATATCGATATAATTTCAAGTCCTATAGCTCCTTCAGCTTTAGCAGCTTCAAATGCCTTTATAGAACTTCCGCCTGTAGAAATTAAATCTTCTATTAATATTAATTTTTTGCCATTGCATTCAGCACCTTCAATCTGTTTTCCGCGTCCATGTTCTTTTTTCTCTGCTCTTATATAGCATAATGGCTTATTAAGTTCATAAGCTATGAAAGAAGCCCAAGGTATTCCTGCTGTGGCAGTACCAGCTATAACATCAAAGTCTTTATCTCTCAAAATACTCACAAATGCATCAACTATAACCTTTCTTGCCTCAGGGAATCCTATTACATATCTATTATCGCAGTATATAGGGCTTTTGATTCCTGATACAAATGTAAAAGGCTCTTTAACATTAAGTTTAACTGCTTTAGTTTCTAATAGAGCACCTGCTATTAATTTTGATTTTGCTTTTTTATTGTTCTCCATACCTTCAGCAATTTCTTCAACAATCATTTTGCAGGCTTTTACTCTGTCTTCATTTCTTGTAATAGGTCTTCCAACAACAAGATAATCGCATCCGTTTTCAATAGCTTCTTTAGGAGTCATTACTCTTTCCTGATCATCAGTGCCTGCCCATTTAGGTCTTACACCCGGACAAATTGTTCTGAAATTCTCTCCGCATTCTCTTTTTATTACTGCTGCTTCTTTAGGAGAGCATACGACACCGTCAAGTCCGGATTCTTTTCCTAATTTTGCCCAATTAACTGCCAAATCTGTAAGAGGTAAATTAGAGCTGAACATGTTTTTTACATCATTTTCAGAAAGGCTTGTTAATATTGTTACACCTATTATTAAATTATCTTTATTAAGTTTTTTTATCTCTTGTACAGTTTTTTCCATCATCTTTTTGCCGCCGCTTGTATGTACATTGAACATAAATACATTTTGTTTAGCAGCGAATAATGAAGCCATAGCTGTAGTATTAGGTATATCATGGAATTTCAAGTCTAAAAATACTTTTTTATTTTTACTAGCTAAATATTCTATTATTTCACCTTTAGTGTATAAAAAGAGTTCTAATCCTACTTTATAAAATACAGCCTCATCTCCAAGCTCATCTATAAGTTTGGTAGCCTCTCCCATAGAATTAAAATCTAATGCTATAATTAATCTTTCTTTTGGGTTTTCAGTTAATTTTGTCATAATTTATCCTTTATATTTTTATAATCAAATTATTTATTATATTTTAAAACTTAAATATTTTTATAAAGTTATAAATGTGCTGCACCTATTATATCTTTTATATTATCTATTTTATTTTCTTTAAGATAATTATCTATTCCATTGATAACCTCTATAGGAAGTACAGGATTGGAGAATATTCCAGCTCCTATAGAAACCAAAGAAGCACCTGCAAGTATAAACTCTAAAGCATCATTATAATTTGTGATACCGCCCATACCTACAATAGGCACTTTTACAGCTTTATATACTTGATAAACCATTCTTACAGCTATAGGACGTATACATGCACCTGATAATCCGCCGAATACATTTCCAAGTAGTGGTTTTCTAGTTTTAGTATCTATTTTCATAGATAAGAATGTATTTACAAGTGATACACTGTCGGCACCGGCATTTTCAACTGCTTTTGCTATGCTTGCTATATCAGTAACATTCGGAGATAATTTTACTATTAAAGGCTTTTTGCTAAGAACTTTTTTTACAGCCTTTGTAGTAGATTCAGCACTTTCACAGCTTGCTCCAAATGCCATTCCTCCATTTTTAACATTAGGACATGATATATTAAGCTCTATAAAATCAACTCTTTCTATTTCATTTGCTATTTCAGCTACTTTTACATATTCATCTATAGTAGCACCATTTATATTTAATATTATAGGTGTAGAATATTTTATATTTTTTATTATATTATCTTTAAAATATTCTATTCCCGGATTTTCAAGTCCTATGCAGTTTATCATACCTGAAGGAGTTTCTGCTATACGAGTACCTTTATTGCCGTCTTTTTTATTTAATGTTATGCCTTTTAAGTTAACTGCTCCAAGTTCATTAACATCAAAGTAATTGCTGTATTCTTCACCAAATCCGAAACAGCCTGAAGATGTTATAACATTATTTTTTAATTCTTTTCCTAAAAAATTTATATTTAATCTGCTCATAAATATTATCCATATATTTTATAATTTAAAAGTTTAATAATTCAGCATTGAATACAGGTCCGTCATGACAAACTTTTTTTAGTGCATATCCAGACTTTTCATTTTTTATTTCTATATTGCATCCTAAGCATGCATTAACTCCGCAAGCCATTCTCTCTTCGAGTGAAGCATAGCAAAGTATATTATTTTCTTTAGCAACTTTTATTAAAGCTTTCATCATAACTGTAGGGCCGCAAGTGTATATAATATCAAAAGTTTTTTCTTTTAATAATTCTTTAGTTTTATCAACTGTATTGCATTTATCACCGACAGAACCGTCATCAGTTGTAATATGTAAATCAATATTATTGGTATCGAATCTATCCATTATTTTTATTGCACTTGAATCAGCACCGCCCATTATCAATGTTATAGAGTTGTTGGAATTGTTTAATTTCTCTATTAAAAGTTTAATAGGAGCTATTCCCATTCCTCCTGCTACTATTAATATTTTTTTATTATTGATATTTGTATCAAATCCGTTGCCTAATGGCCCTTGAATACTAATAGTATCATTTTCTTTTAATTTTGATAAATACTCTGTGCCTTCGCCTTTTACCTGATAATAAAATTCAAGTATATCATTATCAATATAATGCAGGCTTATAGGACGTCTTAAAAAAGTATTGCTTTTAAGCATGAAAAATTGTCCTGCTTTTGAATGTTTATAGCTTTCTTTTGATTTTATTCTAAGCAGATACTTATCATTTGATATTTGTATATTATTTATTATAATACCGTATTCTAAAAACATTTTATGAACCTTTATTTTTATAAATATTTTTTATATAAAAAAAGAATACCTCTTCCTTTTATAGAAGATTGTATTCTTTGAAAATTTCTTTTTTAAATATTATTATGATGTAAAAAATAAATAATACGTTTCATGAAAACTGAATATATCATATATCTATAAAAATTCAAGTATGGCATTAAATAATTTTGTTTTAATATTACACATTATTAATAAAATTGTTATATTAAAAATTAAACGAATAAAACAAAGGTGTAAAATGAAAAACTATATTTTAATTTTTTTATTGCTGATTATAATGTCTTGCAATAACAATACTACTAATCCCGGCAATAATTCTAACAATAACGCATCAATAAGTGCAGATGCCAAGGAAGTATTTAATTTAGTTAATCAAGAAAGAGTAAAAGCAGGACTTACAGAATACAAATTAGATGCCAAATTATGCGAAGCTGCAAACCAAAGAGCCAAAGAAATAGTAGAAAAATATGATCATGTAAGACCTGACGGAAGAGATTGGGATACAGTACTTGATGAATACGGATTTAATTCTGGGGCTTATGTTAGAGGCGAGAATATAGTAGCTATAAGAGAAAGCGCTTCTTCAGCTATGAATGCTTGGATGAACTCTCAAGGACATAAAGATAATATTTTAGCTGATTATTATACTACTATTGGTATTGGAGTTTATGAGCATAATGGAAGTAAATATTGGGTTCAGATTTTTTTGAGTGATTCTTTTATTTAAGTAAAAGAAAAAATAATTTGATATTAAAACTATAACAATTTGTTAGTTTGTCAACTGAGGCACTTCATATAGAATTATCTACTTTTTTGCCGCACACGCTCTGCGGACTTCATCAAAGTAGCTGCCACAGGCACGCTTCGCGAAAGTGTAAATGTAAAATTAGTACGAAATAATACTAAAATTGTTTTGTATGTAATAAAAATTATTAGCTTTTGTATATTAATAAGTAATTAGCCGCACGTATAGTTGGCATTTGATAAGATGAAACTGTACCGTGCGGGAAGGTGCCGCAGCTAGCGGTTGACAAACTTAAAAATTTTCAGTATATACAAAAAATACTATTTTCTAGTAAAGTTAGAAAATAGTATTTTTTAATTATTTAATTAAAAATATATTATTAAA
>CASEHG010000162.1 GCA_949287565.1 uncultured Brachyspira sp. | reverse complement strand
TTAAATGAAAAAGTAAGAATAGTATATGATGGTGCTTATACAGTAAAAGCATCTGCTAATGAAGTAGCACAAGGTAATATAGACTTATCAAATAGAACAGAAAATCAGGCTTCAGGACTTGAAGAAACTGCTTCTTCTATGGAAGAGATTGCTTCTACAATTAAATCATCTGCTGAACATACTTTGGAAGGTAATAATATGATGATTAGCTCTAAAAAAGCTATTGAAGAAGCTGGAAGAATCATAGAAGAAAGTACTCAAAATATTGAAGCTGTGTATGAATCAAGTTCTAAAATTAGTGCTATTACTAAGATAATTGAAGATATAGCATTCCAAACTAATATACTTGCTCTTAATGCTGCTGTTGAAGCTGCACGTGCCGGAGAACAAGGTAGAGGTTTCGCAGTTGTTGCTTCTGAAGTTAGAAACTTGGCTCAAACAACTCAAACTTCTGTTAAAGATATTACTACTTTAGTTGCAGATTCTGAAGAAAAAATTGCTGCTGCTACAGAAACTGCAAGAGAATCTAAAGAAATATTCCAAAACTTAAGAGTTCAAATAGAAGAAACAGCAAAAATTATGCAGGATTTAAGTTCTACTGCTATGGAACAGCAGGCAGGTGTTGATCAAGTTAATATTGCTATTACTCAAATGGATATGACTACTCAGCAAAATGCTGCTTTAGTAGAAGAAGCTACTGCTGCTTCTGAAGCTTTATTCTCTCAAGCTGAAGAATTATTATCTGCTATGGAATTCTTCAAATTAAGAGGTTCTAACTATAAAAAGAATATAGCTAAAGTTGAAAGAAAAAAGGCTTCCCCTACTACAGATACAAAAGCAGTACAAGAAAATAAACCTGCTCCAAAATCTGAACCTTCAAAACCTCTAAAAAAACCAGAGTTAAAAAGCCCTATTAAAAAACATCATGAAGAAAAAATGCCTGCTCCAACTCCAGCTAGAACAGTAAAAGATAATGAGTTTGGCAATACATTTGATACTTCTAAAGATACTTCAGATGGTTTTGAATCATTTTAATCTTTATTAAATAATAAATAAAAAAAGCGATAGAGTTATTCTCTATCGCTTTTTATTTTAACAAGATTAATGTTATATAGCTTTAACAATAGATTCTACTATATTATCAAAATTGTTATTTTCACATTTTATTGATATTAATTTATTTTCATTTATACTAAGTTTGTATGCCTTATCATAATAGTAAAGCATATTAAGTACACATTCATATATATTGCCATTATCAAGCAATTCTAAAGATTCTTTTAATCTTTCTCCGCCCAAACGCTTTTTTATCTTTAAAATAGATTCCTTTAAATCATCAATATTATATTTTCCATAAGTATCAACTATATATTCAGCTCTGCATTCCTTTGGTATGTCTAAATATATGATTTTTTGAGCTTCCCTCATTTTATTGAATAAAGATTTTGGTATCGCTCTTCTTCCTATAAGCAAACTTTCATCTTCAAACCAAAGTGTTGAATTGATATCATATTGTAATAGTTCATAGGAAAGATTGTTTTCAAATTGTTCCTGAGATGGCTGTTCTCCTTCATTTATCCACCCAAAAGCAGAACCTTTGTGTTTTGCTATTTTCTCTAAATCTATTACATTATATCCTATGGATTTCAATTTGTTTAATATTAATGTTTTTCCGCTTCCTGTTCTTCCTGTAAGCAAATATATTTTATAATCCCTTTCAAATGAGTCTAGTACATAGTTTCTATATCTTTTATATCCGCCTTTAAGCATATAAACATCATATCCATAATTTGAACAAAGCCAAGCAGTGGATTCACTACGCATTCCGCCTCTGAAACAATGCATAAGTATTTTATTAGTAGAATTATATTTCCTAGCTATTTCATCAATGGATTTTAATATAGCAGTCATTCTAACAGATACATATTCCAATCCCTTTAATATAGCCTCTTTCCTTCCTATTTGCTTGTATATAGTACCTACATCTTTTCTCTCTTCATCATTGAATAAATATACATTGTAAGCATTTGGAATATGAGCATGATTATATTCTATTGGTGAACGTACATCTATTATAGGTAATTCATCATTATTTGCTAATTTCAAAAATTCTTCTATATCAATAACTTTAACCATAATAACCTCTTATATTATTATGCAAATATAATATAGAAAAAATTAAAAAAGTAAAGACATTAATTTATAACATAACTATATAAAAACCAATAATGAGCAAAAGAACCCATTAATACAAATATATGGAAAATATCATGGGTAAATTGTTTAGTTTTATCATTACATTTTTTACCCAAAGCATATAAGAAAGCACCTATAGTATAGAATATTCCGCCCCATATAAGCCAATTTAAATGCAGAATATCAAATCTATTCATTAAAGGTTTGAATGCAAATACAATTATCCAGCCCATTAATATATATAAAACCAACCTTAGAACAATGTTTTTGTATTTTATAACTGTATTTGACAATATTCCTATCAAAGCACAAGACCATATAACAGATAATATTAATATGCCCACATTTCTAGGAAGTGAAAATATACAAACTGGAGTATAAGTTGCCGCTATAAATACATATATTCCTATATGATCGAATTTTCTAAATAACTGTTTAACTTTACCATCAGGAAAGAAATGATATAGAGAACTAAATGTGTATAAAAATATTATTCCTGAACCATAAATTATTATAGGTATAGGATTAACTTTTATCTTTACAAGCATAAGAACAAGTCCTGCAATACCAAGTAAAGCACCTATACCATGGGATATTGCAGAGTATAGCTCCCCTATTTTTTTGGGTTTATTATATTTATTTTGTATGTCAATATAAAAAGCACTTTTCTCCATCTCTACTCTCCTACATATATATTTATAATTTTAATGCATAAATGAGAAATAGGAATGGAAAAAAATAACTATATTACTATATTATTACTAGCATATTATAACTATGTAATGAAGTTAAAGATACATTTAATACATGTATTAGAATAGCTTTCCTATGATCTCTAAATCATTCCAATCAATTTCATGCTCAATAGGCACAGGATATGAATTCCAATCCACATTTATAGCGGGTATCCATTCTTTACCTGTACCGTAACCATTTTTTCTAAGCCAATGTGATAATCTATCTATATAATCTTTTCCATATGTTTTTGCTATATATAAATTACCGTCTTTGAATGCTAAACCTATAGGTAAATAGATACTTCTGTCTGAAAATGTTTTATTAAAATATTCATTAATATATAACCTAGAATTATCATTATTTTTTAAAGCATCTTCATATAGATTAAGTGACGGCAGACTTTCTATTATATAACTTTTTAATGTAGTGTTTTTATAATAAAATGCTTCATTTGATTCTTTCATTAGGAACAATTTGTATTTTATTTTTGATTTATAACCATATACAATAAAGTCTATATTGGCATTTTTATCAAATCTATAAATATTTTGATAAATATCTGATGATGATTTATTGGCTACATATTCTTTCCAATATACTACATTATTATTTAAATAAATTTCCGGTGCAGTTACACATGACAGCATAAAAAAAAATAATGGAAACAATAAAAATAACTTCATAATTAACTGCATATTATATTATTAAGATATTATATCA
>CASEHG010000161.1 GCA_949287565.1 uncultured Brachyspira sp. | reverse complement strand
TGTTTTAATATATTATATATTTAACTAATAAAAATTTTTTTTGTTATATTTATATATCTTTACATACTTCAAAAAGGGTAAATATGGACTTAAATCTTAAAAATAAAACAGCTATAGTAACCGGTTCAAGCAGAGGAATAGGAAAAAAAATAGCAGAAACTCTAGCAAAAGAAGGAGTTAATGTTGTAATCACTGCTACAAACTTTGAAAAAGCCTCTCAAGTAGCTGAAGAAATAAAATCAACTTTCAATGTAGAAACTTTAGCAATTCAACATGATGCAAAATCAAGCGAATCTTGTAAAGAAGTAGTTGCTAAAACTATAGAAAAATTTGGTTCTATTGACATACTTGTAAATAATGCAGGTATTACTAAGGATATGTTAGTGCTTCAAATGGAAGATAATGCTTGGAATGATGTAATATCAACAAATCTTTCAGGTACTTTCTATATGTCAAGAGAAGCAGCCAAATCTATGCTTAGAGCAAGAAAAGGAAAAATAATCAATATATCCAGCGTTATAGGAAAAATGGGAAATGCAGGACAGGTTAATTATTCTGCTGCTAAGGCTGGAATCATAGGAATGACTAAATCTATGGCTAAAGAATTTGCCCCTAGAAATATATGTGTAAATGCAATAGCTCCAGGATTCATACAAACAGATATGACAGGAGTTTTGCCTGAAGATACAGTAAAAGGAATAATGAGCATTACACCGTTAAAAAGATTAGGAACACCTGAAGATGTATCTAATTTAGTATTATTCTTAGCTTCTGATATGAGCAGTTATATCACAGGAGAAGTAATAGCAGTTGACGGCGGAATGTCAATGTAATTAATATATAATATAAAAGCGTATAATGTGTTTAAAAGCACTTTATTAATAAAACAATATAATTTAAGGAGAATTAAAAATGGCATTAATCGATGAAATTAAAGATGTTGTTGCTAATCAATTAAACATCCCAGACAAAAGTAAAATCACTGATACAGCTTCTTTCGTAGATGATTTAAACGCTGATTCACTTGATTTAGTAGAATTAATTATGGAATTAGAAAAACGTTATGAAATCAAAATTCCTCAAGAAGATCAAGAAAAAATTAAAAATGTAGCAGATGCTGCTAAATACATTGAAGAACATAAAAAATAATTATACTATTTAATTTCCCGTAAATAGAATTATGTCTTTTACGGGAAATTTTTTGTATAGTTCAAAATCATAGGAGTTTTATATATGAGTGAACGTAGAGTTGTAATTACGGGGCTTGGAATAGTAAGTTCTCTAGGAAATGATGTAAAAACATTTTGGGATAATTTGCTTAATGGTGTTTCAGGTATAAAAACATTAAGTAAATATTTTGATCCTGAAAAAGAGCAGCTTATTACCAAAATCGGTGCTGAAGCTTTACCAGTTGAGGGCGATTATTATTCTGATAAAAAAATGTTAAGAAGATTAGACCCTTTTATTAATTTTGGAATATATGCTGCTCATCATGCATTTAAGCAGGCTGGTATAGAACCTAAAACAGGCTTTGATCCTTTAAGAGCCGGTTGTGTTCTTGGTAGCGGTATTGGCGGTATGACTACTCTTTTATCTAACCATCAAATTTTACTTAATGACGGACCTGGCAGAGTATCACCTTTCTTTGTACCTATGCAAATTATAAATATGACACCTGGTTTAATATCTATGGAATATGGTATGAACGGACCTAATTACAGTACAGTTACTGCTTGTGCTTCTTCAAACCATTCTATAGGTTTAGGTTATAAACATATTAAAGACAATGAAGCTGATATTATGGTAGTTGGAGGTTCTGAAGCTACTATTAACCCTCTTACTATAGCTGGTTTCAATAATGCTAGAGCTTTATCTACTAGAAATGATGAGCCTGCTAAAGCATCAAGACCTTTTGATAAAGGAAGAGATGGATTTGTTATTGCTGAGGGCGCTGGTATATTGATACTTGAAGAATATGAACATGCTAAGAAAAGAAATGCTAATATACTTGCTGAAGTTTGCGGTTATGGATTTACTGCTGATGCTAATCATATCACTGCACCTTTAGAGGACGGTGCTATGGGAGCAAGAGCTATGTCTTTAGCTATTGAAAGTGCTAAAATTTCACCTGATAAAATCAGCTATGTTAATACTCATGGTACTTCTACTCCTGTAGGAGATATCGCTGAAATTAAAGCTATTAAAAAGGCTTTAGGTGAAGATCATGCTAAAAAGATCAAAATTAACTCTACAAAATCTATGACAGGTCATGCTTTAGGAGCTGCAGGCGGTATAGAAGCTATTGCTACTATTATGAGCATCATTGAAGGTAAAGTTCACCCTACTATCAATGTAGAAGAACAAGATCCTGAATGCGATTTAGATGTTGTTGCTAATACTGCTCAAGATTATAAAATAGAATATGCTATAAGCAATTCTTTCGGTTTCGGCGGACATAATGCTTCTATAGTTTTCAAGAAAATATAATTAATTTTTAATAAAATTAAAAAAAGAAAAGCCCTATTTATTACAAATGGGGCTTTTTATTTTAACATTTTTTAATAGTAAATTATAATATACATATTATAGTTAAATAGTTTTTTCAATTAAATATTTATCTTCCAAAACTTTCAAAGGCTTGCTTACTAGTTTTGCTATAAATCCTACAAAAATTGCAGCTATAATAGTACCTTCCCTAACCCCTTCTAAATGTACTAAATATATTAAAATAGTAGTTAAAGAAATCAATACTAATGTAACATCAAAAGCTATTTTAGTATTTCCAAATTTTACAGGAAACACTTTACATATAGCTAATACTAATCCTTCCCCTGGAGTAGTAACTAATTTTGCCATAACTTCTATACTTACACCTACACCAACCATCAATATACCTATAATACATAAAATCCATTGCTGAAAATAATTTGTATATGTGATATCTTTTATTAAAGACTGCGAAAAATCTATCATCATTCCAAATAAAATCAATGCAGGTATCTGAAAAAGCTGAAATAAATCATATTTCTTTCTTAAAAGGACTATTTGTAATATTATAAATAAAATATTTATAATAATAGTAGTTTCTCCAACCGAAAGCCCTGATATATAGCTTGTAACATATGGTACGCTTGAAATTGGAGAAGTACCTAATGACGCCTTAATTGAAAATGCTATTCCCAAAGACATCAAATAAAGCCCTATCAAAAATATAATACATCTTTCAATAAAATGATTTTTAAAAATTTCTTTGTTCATTGTTCAGCTCCGTTATCTGTAAGTGATTTGCATATTTCTATTAATAAAATTTTAAGTTCTTCCTGTTTATCCTGAGGTATATTTTTTATTGCCTCATTTTCTATTCTTTCAAAAATATCAAGCATAGCCTTTGAAATTTCTTCTCCTTTATCAGTTAAAGAAACATAAAGCGATCTTCTATTTCCTTCATGCTGTTTTCTCTCTATAAGACCGGCTTTTTCCATACCTAATAATATACTTCCTACAGTTGTCTGCTCTATTTCAAGGTAATTTGCTATAGTTTTTTGATCCGCTTCCTTGAATTTAGATAAAAAATATAAGACTTTAGGCTGTCCTGATGTAAGCCCTATTTTATTAGCCTCGTACATTATTTTACGGGCGAATATAGAATTGGTTTTCATTAATAAATAATGCAGATTTTCCAATAGTGAGAATCCTTATAATAAGTATACGTATAATAACAATACTCATTATACACTAATAAATTTAAAAGTCAAATTCCGTATACCATATATAGGTATGTAGAAAAAATTAAAAAAGTTATTGACTTTTAGTAAAGTTAGAGTATACTAATTATATAAATAAAATTAAAAAATAAGCGAGGGAAAATAAATATGTCAGTACAAGAATTAAAAACAGAAAATTTTGAAGCAGCTATAAAAGGAGATAAAGCTATATTAGTTGATTTTTTTGCTGAATGGTGCGGACCTTGTAAAATGCAAACTCCTGTATTACATAAAGTAGCAGATCAATATGCTGATAAAATGAATTTTGGAGCTGTTAATGTTGATGAAGCAGAAGAAGTTGCTGCTAAATATGGAGTTCAATCTATACCTACTCTAATGGTATTCAAAGACGGAGAAATGGTAAAAAGAGCTGAAGGTATGAAAAATGAAGCTCAATTAAAAGAATGGTTGAAAGAATATCTATAAATAAAATATTTGATTTTTAGCCTAATTTTATTAAAAATTAGGCTTTTATTTATTCTAAATTGATATATAATTCGCAATTATATTATAAAAAATTCAGGGTATAATATATGCTAAACACTAATAATAAATTGCTAGAAAATATATCAAATGAATTCAATATAGAAAATAATGAAGCTGAAAATATCGTTCAAAAATTATTCTCAAAAATAACATCTTCTATTCTAAATAAAAACAGATTTTACATTTATAAAGTTGGTATTTTAAGTTTAGATAAAGATAATAATATCGTATTAAGTAAAGAAGATGAAAATTTTGATGAATCATTAGAATCGCTAAATGTTACAAATAATAATATAAAAAATATTTTTTTAGAAAAATCAATATATAAAAGCATATTCAAAAATATAGCTGATATATCAAAAGAAGAAAATGTATATATACAAAACTTTGGTACTTTTTCAAATACTAGTTTTGAAGCCGATGATTATCTAAAAAACAAAATAAAAGAATTAGATAATAATGAAATTGTGGAAGATATATTAGATGAATTAGACAGTCAAATAAAAAATAAAAACCTTAATTATAATTCAAACAATGATGAAATTGAAGAAATTGTTGAAGTTACAGATGAAGAAAACAAAGAAGAAGTAAATAAATCTATAGATAATAATGTTGTAGGAAATATATGGAAAAATTATAATTCTATAGACTTAAATAGTATGATAAAAAATTTAAATGAAAAAGAAGTTATAGAAAATAAATCCGAAAAAGTAGAAAAAATAGAAGAATCAAAAATTAATAATAATATATCCGATAATAACAATAATGATTATCCTGAAATGAAAGAATATTCTAAAGAAGAATTGTTGGATATTAACCATTTTGATAAAGAAGATTTAGAATACAGTGATACTCATTATAATAGTGAAGAGGAGGATAAAAAAGAAATAGCAGATAATTTATTAGAAGTAAATGTACAAAAAGAATTATTTAATAAAAATAACAACAATAATAATAAAACACTAAACACTAATATTAAAAAATCAGGAAATAAAAAAATGGATAAAAAAAATATAAAAAGAAGCAGTTCATTACTTGTGGGTATTATAAGGGTAATATTTATCATAATAATAATATTTATACTTGGTATAGCATCAACAATATACTATAGCAGCAATAAAATAATATCTAGTAATAATATAGAAAATAGAAAACTTTATGATATAGTTAATGAATATTTTAATCAAATAGATTCAGCAAACTTATCATATATCACTTCAAAAGACATGTATTATTGGGATATAGCAAAAACTCTATATGGAGATGCTACATACTGGCCTTTACTATATGCATATAATAATGATAAGTTTAAAATAAGTAATATTATAAAGAAAGGAAGTACTATATCATATAGAAACATTCCGGATTTTTACTCTGTAAGAGAGATAAAATATTTAAATAATACATTATCAAAATCTTATATATATGTTTACCCTATACTTACAAATGATAATAAATATAATCATGCTTTATGGGCATTAAAATTATCTGCATATTATGATTTGAATGTATTTAAAAATAATTCAAATGTAATACCGGAAGAAACATATATGGAAATATTAAATAATAATAATACAATAAATACAGCATATAATGATCTTATAAAATATGGTCAATTAAATGAAAATATAGTTTTATCAATTTTTGACATTATAAAGGAAGCATTAGGAATAAAAAAATGAAAGTTGTAAGTACAGAAGATCTAATTAATATAGATAAAAAAACTATAGAGAAAATTCCTTCCATACTTCTTATGGAGCATGTGGCTAGTGAAATTTTCTATTTGCTTGTGAAAAGACATAGAAAATTATTGTATACAAAAACTGTTTATATTTTCTCATCTGTTGGAGGAAACGGCGGAGACGGACTTGCAATAGCCAGATATTTAATAAAAAATGGGTATGATGTTAAGATATATATAACAGGAAAT
>CASEHG010000160.1 GCA_949287565.1 uncultured Brachyspira sp. | reverse complement strand
TAAAAAATATGTAAATATTATGTTTACTGTATTATGTTTCTTTACAATGTTGCGGTTAATGATAAAAACTTATCATAAAACCTTTATTATATATAAATTTAGTTTACATAAACACTATATAATGTATAAAGTGTAAAATTTAAATAAATTTTATTTACAAAAAATTGACAATATCTATTATATTTATTATACTATCTTTATAATTATTCTATATTATTATACGGAGATTTTTTATGGAAAATTTTAATTATAAGATATTAATATTTTCATTTGTTTTATTTTTAATATTTTGCCTGAATGCATTTTCAAAAAGCAATATAGCAATAATTGATGCAGCAGGCAGAGGTGATATTAATAAGGTTAAAGAATTAATCAATAGCGGAGCCAATATAAATCAGCAGGATAGAATAGGTGAAAATGCATTGATAGAAGCAGCAGAAGGCGGACATATAGAAGTTGTAAAATTGCTTATAGAAAATAAAGTAAATCTAAATCTTAAAAGTAAATGGGGCAGGACAGCATTGATGAGAGCTTCTTCAAAAGGTTATGCTAATATAGTGAAAGTACTTGTAGAAGCAGGAGCCGATTTGAATATAAAAGATAATAGAGGAAGAACTGCATTGAGTTATGCTAATCAAAGAGGACATCAAAATATAGTAAAAATATTAAAAGTAGCAGGTGCTAAATAAAGTTAACATATTTAAATAATTAATTAAGGAGATATATTTATGAAAAAGATTTTAGTTTTAATTTTTATAATTAGTGTTAGTGTTTTTGCTCAAAGAAAGATGACACCTTTAATGGAGGCTTTGGAGAAAAAAGATACTAAAAGAGTCATAGAATTAATAAACTCAGGAGTTGATCTTAATACAAGAGATAGACGAGGAGAAACTCCATTAATAGAAGCAGCAGAAGAAGGACTTCCTGAAGTAGTAAAATTGTTAATAAGTAAAAAAGTAAATTTGAATGATGTAAATAATAATAAGAGAACAGCTTTAATGAGAGCATCAAGCAGAGGACATTCAGAAATAGTTTCTATGCTTGTAGAAGCAGGTGCAAATATTAATATGAAAGATAAATACGGAAAAACAGCATTAAGTTATGCAACTCAAAGAGGACATCAGAATATAGTACAAATTTTAAAAGCGGCAGGGGCAAAATAAAATTTTATTTAAGGAAAATATTATTATGAAAAAAATTATATTTTTATTAATTATTATTAGTGCGGCTTTATTTGCTCAGCAGAAAAGAACTCCTTTAATGGATGCTTTGGAGAAGAGAGATATTAAAACAGCAATAGCACTTATAAATTCAGGAGTTGATATTAATACCAAAGATAGAATGGGGGAAACTCCTTTAATAGAGGCAGCAGAAGAAGGACTCACAGAAATAGTGAAAGTTTTGATAGAAAAGAAAGCTAATTTGAATGCAGCTAATGTTAGAAATAGAACAGCATTAAGCAGGGCTTCATATAAAGGACATACAGAAATAGTTCTTATGTTAGTGGATGCAGGAGCTGATAGAAGTATCAAAGATAGATATGGAAAAACCGCTTTGGACTATGCTTTAGAGCGAGGGCATAAAGATATTGTTTCTATATTAAAAAAGTAGTTTATAATTAATTTGATATATTATACTTCAATATATTTAAATTTAAATCATTAAACTGTTTTGTAAAATTATTTAATTTCTTTAAAAAATATTTGTGTAAAAATAAAAAAATGACGATTTAATAATTATTATATATTTATGTAAATTTATTTATTTTTTCTTATTTTAAGATAGGAGTTTTTTATGAAATTAAATAATAAAATATTTTTGTTTTTTATAGTTTTTTCATTATTTTTTTATAACAGTGCATTTTCTAAAAGCAATGTAGAATTGGTAAATGCAGCAGAAAACGGCGATATAAAAAAAGTAAGAGAACTTCTTAGAGGCGGTGCAAATATAAATGAGCAGGATTCTAAAGGTGATAATGCATTAATAAAAGCTTCTGAAAATGGACATTTAAAAGTTATAGAATTATTGGTGCAATATAGATGCAGTTTGAATCTTCAAAACAAAGACGGCAGAACAGCAATAAGTAAGGCATCAGAAAACGGACATGTTAATGTTGTAAGACTTTTAATTGATGCAGGTGCTAAAGTTAATTTGAAAGATAGAAAAGATAAAACCGCTTTGACTTATGCATCAGAAGAGAAACATAAAAATGTAATTAGTCTTTTAAAAGCTGCAGGTGGTAAATAATTTTAAAGTTTTAATTATAAAATATAAAAAAAGTGTGATTTTTATTTGAAATTACTATATATAACATTGATAATAAATTTCAATTATAATATAATTGTCTGCGAATTTAAAATTTTTGTAAAGGAAAAAGAAAACATGAAAAAAATATTGTCTTTAGTTCTTGTTGTTATGGGAACATTATTTGCAGTATCATGCGGCGGTAATACTTCTAATACTACTAGTACAGAAAACACAGCTGCAGCAGTAGTTACAGTTAATGACTTGTTAGGAAAAGAATATTCTCTTACTAATATGTACGAAGGCAAAGAAGTTACTATAGCTTTTTCTGACACTAATATGTTAGGCGGAAAATCAGCAGTTAATAACTATTTTACTGAGTTTTCATTAGACGGTAACAAAATAAAATTAAATGCTTTAGCTTCTACTAAAATGATGGGACCAGAAGAAGATATGGCTGTAGAAACAGAATATTTACAAATATTAAATGGTGCTGATACAATTTCTTTAGACGGAGATGTATTAACTATTACTACTGCTTCAGGTACTAATTTAATTTATACTTTCAAAGGTAATGTAGAAGTAGTAAGTGAAAATGCAAACTAATTAACACTATCTATATTTTTTAGGCAAGGTAATATTTTTATATTATCTTGCCTTTTTTATTTTAAATTTTTAATAAACTATTGACTTTTATATTCAGTAGTATAATATAAATGTATATTTCTGTTTTTTAGATAAAATATTTGGAGTGATTATGAAATTAAAGAAATATATTTTTATGCCGCTATTATTTTGTTTGATTATCGTTGTATCATGTTCGGAGAGTATGCCTTTAAAGGAATATAAGGATGCAACTACCTTAAGAGATAAAGCTATAAGGTATGATTTGCAAAATTATTCTAAAGAGCAATTTGATATAGCAGAAGCAAATTATTCAGAAGCTATGATACTTATAGATGAAAATAAAGATTCAGCAAAAGTAAAAGAGCTTCTTACAACTGCATCAAATTCATATCAGACAGTATTAAATGACGGATTACCTCAGTATGCTGAAGTTTTAAGAAATGAAATAGATTTAGAAAGAGTATATTCTAAAGAAGTAAAAGCATATAGAGTAGATAAAGAAAATTATGAGTTTGCTGAACTTAATTATATAAATGCATTATCAGCTTTAAGTACAAATAATTATGAAGAAGCTGTAAGTTGTTTTTTAAATGCTAAAAAATATCACCACAAAGCCTATTTCACAACTAAGATAAGATATGATGAAAGTACAAGAGGAATAAAAGAAGCTGAAGATAAAATTAGACAAGTTGAAGAATTAGAAAGATCATATTCTAAGTAAATAATTTTACTTTAATTTATAAAAAGATTAATGGAGAAAAAATATGAAAAAGGGATTATTTTTATTTATCTTACTAACGTTTTCTTGTTTTTTGTATGCACAGGAAACAAATAATTTAGTTTTACCTCCTGAATTACCAGCAGATTTACCTGCTAGTATAAAGGAAAGCGATGATTATAAATTGGCACAAAGATATAGAGAAATGGCTATAGATGCTCATAGTGTAGGAGATTATAATCAAAGTATAGAATATTCAAAACAAAGTAAAGAATATTCTGATAAAATCATATTAAGATACGGCGTTTATGAATATGTTTTGAATAGTCAGAGAGAGGCAGAAAGAAAGCTTAGCTTATTTAAAGGAGTTGGCGGAGATACTAATGAATTAACAACTTCTTTATATGAAGAGTCTGTTACAGATCTTAATTCAGCACATAGTATGCTTGAAGCATCTACTAACAGTACAGATTATACTAACACTATGCTTGAATATAATAAATCAGCTGAAAAATCTGAATTAGGATACAATGTTCTTGCTATAGATTTAAGAAGAGAATATTTAATGAGTGAATCAGTATTAACTAATGGTGATAATAATGATACACAGATTACAAATTTAAGAGATGAATCTAAAAATGCATTAAGCAGCGGAGATTATACTAATTCTTTAACAAAATCAAGAGAAGCTATGAACATGCTTGATATGTTAGAAGCTCCATTAGCTTATGCTAAAGCTCAGGATTCTATGGATAAAGCTAAACAAGATGGTTATAATAATAGTAAGCCTAATTTATATACAGAAGCTTTAAAATCATTATCTTCAGCAGGTGAAACTTTGATAGCTAATAATTATACTGATTCTTTAATGCATTCTAAAAATGTTATTAGTTTAGTTAATTCAATGGAAAGTACATCTGGAGATATAGCTGCTCCTGAAGAAGAACAAGTAATAGTGGTATCAGATGGAACAGTATTCCCTCAGTATTATATAGTTCAGTCTAGAAGAACTAATACAGATTCATTATGGCGTATAGCTTCTTATGACTTCATATATGGTAATGGTAATTTATGGAGAAAAATATATGAAGCTAATAAAGATACTATAAAAGATCCTAATGTTATAAGATCAGGTCAAAGATTGGTTATACCTAGTCTTAAAGGAGAAACAAGACAGGGAACTTATGATACTAATCAAACTTACGGAAATATAACTACTTTCTCTACTAATCAGATAGAAGGTAATGTAATAATAGAAGATGAAGCAGCTATGGAAGAACAAGCAGAGCAGACAGAAGAAACTGTTATAGATGAACAAAGTGATACTGCGAATGAAAATACAGAAATGACAGAAGATGCAGCTACTGATGAGAATGCAGAGATGACAGAAGATACAGCAGCTACTGATGAGAATGCAAAGATGACAGAAGACGATACAACAGTTACTGATGAAAATGCTGAAATGGTTGATGATGCAACAGCTACTGATGAGGCAGCAGCAGAAGAAGGAAATCAATAATAAAAGTATAAATAAATTTATAGAAAATAATTACGAAGATTATTGAAGTTTATTATAATTAAGAGGTACATATTTTGGGTAAAAAATTAAAAATCATTATTATTTCATTATTGGGTGTGATTGTATTCGGAACAGTTCTTATAGCACAAAAGCCGAAAACTTCAAAAGAGCATCTTTTTATAGAAACAAATTTTGGTACTATAGAAATAGCTTTCTTTCCTGAAAAAGCACCAAAACATGTTGAGGCTATAAAAAAACTTGCTAATGAGGGTTTTTATAATGGAACATTATTTCACAGAGTTATACCTGGTTTTATGATTCAAGGCGGAGATCCTTTAAGCAAACAGCCTAACAGAGCTTTACATGGTACAGGCGGCCCTAATTTTGTTATACCTGCAGAGTTCAATGATGTTTCTCATAAAAGAGGCATATGTTCTATGGCTAGAGGTGCAAGCGTAAATAGTGCTGGTTCTCAGTTCTTTATCTGCGTAGCTGACAGCCCTTTCTTAGACGGACAGTATACAGTATGGGGCGAAGTTGTTAGCGGTATGGATGTTGCTGATAAAATAGTGTCATTAAAAAGAGATGCTAATGATAATCCTTTGGAACCTGCTAAAATGAATAGAGTTTATGTAAAAACAGTTAATTAATTTATTTTTTATAAAGGAAAATAGGAAATTAAAATGAAAGAACATTTATTTATTGAAACAGATTATGGTACTATAGAAATAGAATTTTATCCTGAAATAGCACCTAAACATGTTGAAGCTATAAAAAAGCTTGCTAATGAAGGTTTTTATGATGGAATAAGATTTCATAGAGTAATACCTAGATTTATGATACAAGGCGGAGATCCTGTAAGTAAAGATGCAACAAAAAGACATTTACATGGTACAGGCGGTCCTGGATTCAATATTCCTGCTGAATTTAGCGATAAGCCTCATAAAAGAGGTATATGTTCTATGGCTAGAAGTCAGCATCCTGACAGTGCCGGTTCTCAGTTCTTTATCTGTGTAGCTGATGCTCCTCATTTAGACGGACAGTATACAGTTTGGGGAAATGTTGTTAATGGTATGGATGTTGCTGATAAAATAGTGTCATTGAAAAGAGATCATAATGACAACCCAATGGAAAATTCTACTATGAATAAGGTATATATCAAAGAAGTAGAATGAT
Organism: uncultured Brachyspira sp.; assembly: GCA_949287565.1. Classification (GTDB taxonomy): domain Bacteria; phylum Spirochaetota; class Brachyspiria; order Brachyspirales; family Brachyspiraceae; genus Brachyspira. The sequence continues at coordinate 14,508 of CASEHG010000160.1, read as the reverse complement.
AAAGTTCTTAAAATTATAAACGAGTCTTATTCAATTAGGACTCGTTTTTTTATAAGTTAAGTTTTACTATTATAAAAATTATCAGGAGATTATTAATGTCCGGTAAGGTATATATTGTTGGCGGAGGATGTGGTTCTTATGAATTACTTACTTTAAAGGCTAAAGAAGTTTTAGGGATTTGTGATTGTGTTATATATGATAGACTTGTAGATAATAGTATACTGCAATTTTGCAATAGTAATGCTGAATTAGTTTATCTAGGAAAAGAACATGGAAATCATCATTTGCAAGAAACAATACATAATACCATTTTAAAATATGCATTAAAAGATAAGATAGTTGTCAGATTAAAAGGAGGAGATCCTTTAGTTTTTGGAAGGGGAGGAGAAGAACTAGATTTTTTATATGACAATAATATTAAATTTGAAATAGTGCCTGGTATAAGTTCATCTATAGCTTCAAGCGAATATGCCGGCATTCCTCTTACATATAGAAATATATCTAGAAGTTTTCATGTTTTTACAGCACATGCTATGGATATATTATACCATTTAAATTTTCCTGTTATATCAAAGTTGGAAGGCACATTAGTTTTTTTAATGGGTGTAGCAAAAATAGAAAATATTATAAATGGGCTTTTAGAAAATGGAAAATCTAAAACTTCTAAAGTATCTATAATAGAAAATGCATGCCGTCCTAAACAGAGAGTTATAGTAGGAACTTTAGAAAATATCGTAGAATTATCAAAAATTAATAATATGAAATCTCCTGCTACCATCGTTATAGGTGATGTGGTGCAGTTTCAGGATAGATTTTCTTGGTATGATAAAATGCCTTTAAGTAAAAAATCAATTTTAATTACAAGAAGCGAAAGCGATTCAAATAATTTATGTAATAAATTAATAAGTTTAGGTGCGGAATGTTATAGCCTTCCTATGATAGATATAGAATACAATAACAATCATTTAACTAATTTGAATAATTATAAAGCTGTTTTATTATGTTCTCCTAATGGTGTTAATGCTTTTATAAAAGAAATAGAAGATTTAAGAATATTGGGAAATGTAAAAATAGGAGTGGTTGGAAAATCTACATTGAATAGATTAAAGCAGTATAAAATAAATGCTGATTTTTGTCCTAACAAATTTTTAGTTGAAGAGCTTATAAAAGAATCATTAAATCATACAAATGAAAATGATAATATATTAATCATCACATCAAATCTTTCTAATGTAGAAACTGATGATATTAGCAGTAAATATAAAAGAAATTTTACCAAATTAGAACTTTATAATACTATTAAAATAAAATATGAAGAAAAGATAATGATTGATAATATTAATATGGTTAATTATATAACATTTTTTAGTCCATCTGCTGTGGAAGCATTTTTTGAATCTATTAATAATAATGTATCCATAATTGCTGATAAGAAAATCGTATCCATAGGGCCTGTAACTAGTAAAAAATTAAGAAGTTATAATATAAATGTTCATTTAGAGGCAAAAGAATTTTGTTTAGAAGGTGTAATTGATACTTTATTAGGAGATAAATGATAATGTTTAATAGAACTAGAAGAACGAGAAACAATCCTATAATTAGAGATTTGATAGCTGATGTGAATTTAACTATGAATGATTTTTTATATCCAATATTTATAGAAGAAGGTGATAATATAAAAATAGAAATAGAATCTATGCCTAATCAATATAGATATTCTTTAGATAAATTAAAATATGAATTAGATGAAATATGTAATTTAGGCATAAGAGGATTATTATTATTTGGAATACCTAAAAATAAAGATGAAAAAGGAAGTTCTGCTTATGATGAAAATGGAATTATACAAAAAGCTGTAAAATATATAAAGCATAATTTTCCTAATCTTTTAATAGTAACAGATGTATGTATGTGCGAATATACTTCACATGGACATTGCGGAATACTAGATAATTGTAATGTTGATAATGATTCTACTCTTGAATATATAGAAAAAATAGCTTTATCACATGTTCAGGCAGGTGCTGATATGGTAGCTCCTTCTGATTGTATGGATGGACATGTTTATGCTATAAGAAGTATATTAGATAAAAATGGCTATGTTAATATTCCTATAATGTCGTATAGTGTAAAGTATGCATCTTCCTATTACTCACCTTTTAGGGAAGCTGCTGATTCTGCTCCTAGTTTTGGAGATAGAAAAACATATCAGTTAGATTTTAGGAATTCTAAAGAGTATATTCAAAAAATAAAAAATGATATAGAAGAAGGAGCTGATATATTTATTATTAAGCCTGCATTAGCGTATTTGGATATTATAAAAGATGTTTCAAATAGATTCAATGATATACCTATAGCATCATATAATGTAAGTGGGGAATATTCTCTTGTTAAGGCTGCTTCTAAACTTGGATTTATAGATGAAAAAAGAATAGTTCTTGAAAATATGTATTCTTTAAAAAGGGCAGGATCAGATATTATAATAACTTATCATGCTAAAGATTTGGCTAAATATTTAAGAGAATTTTAATTTTATAATTATGTTTTTCCCTATTTTTGTAAATGTAAATAATTGCTTAGTTATAGGTGCAGGAAATGTAGCTCTTAGAAAGATAAATAAGCTTTTAAAATATAATTGTAATATAACAGTTATATCAAAAGATATATTAGATGATATATTAAATTTATATAATTCAAATAAAGATAAAATAAAATTAATAAAAAGAGAATTTAATTTCAATAATGATGATGATTTAAAAGAAATAGAAAAATATTTTTTGATTATAGCTGCCACTAATGATAAAGATTTAAATAATAAAATTTCAGAATATTGTATTGATAAAAACATATTAGTTAATAATATATCCTCAAAAAATAATATGAATGCAAGATTTTGCACTATCATTGAAAATCAAAATTATTCCATAGGTATATCTGCTAATGGAAAAGTTTCAGATGCTTTGAAATTAAAAATAGAAATTGAGAAATTATTTAATGATATTGATATAAATTAATTTCATTTTAAAGAAAAATTATACCTATACATTTAATAAGTAATAAAAAATATTTCAAATATAAATAGTTTGTGATTTAAATCACAGCATTTATATATTGTGATGTTATTATACAATTAAATGATTTGAAGGTATATTGTATGTTTGATAATGATAAATTACCAGTTAATGAAGTTCATAATATTCTTTATAAGAATAAGATATCTTTAGAAAAAGAAATGATAAATTTAAAATATGCCTATAAAAAAGTTATATCAAATAAACTCTATTATAAAATAGATGACCCTCCTTTTAATAAAGCTGCTATGGATGGTTATGGATATCATGATAATGGCAGCAGAAAATTTGAATTATTAGAAGAAATATTTTCAGCGGGCAGTAATAAAACTGATATTAATATATTAGAAAATTGCTGTATTAAAATCATGACAGGTGCTATGGTTCCTGATAATATAAATAAAATTTCAAAGTTTGAGGCTGCTCATATTGTTGAAGAAAATGGTAAGAAATATGTTTATGTAAAAGAAGAAGAAAATTCTAATAATATCATATTAAAATCTACTAGTTCAAAAATTGGAGATTTATTATTAGATATAAAACGTCTTGAGGCAGAGGACATATCAAGATTAGCTTCGAATGGTTTTTCAGAGGTAGAAGTTTTTAAAAGTCCTAAAGTTGCTGTTATAAGTACTTGAAGTGAATTAATAGAAATTGGAAATAAATTAGAAATTGGAAAAATATACGATTCTAATGGATTTCTTATAGTAAATAAATTGAAAGATATTAATATAGATTCTAAATTTTATGGCATAGTAAAAGATGAATACGATACTTTATATTCTGTAATATTTGAAGCATTAAAAGAAAATGATATAGTAATAGTTAATGGCGGAATATCATTTGGAAATATGGATTATAGTAAGAGAGTTTTTAATGATTTGGGTGTAGAAAAATTATGTCATGGAGTATTAATTAAGCCGGGTAAGCCTTTTTATTTTGGTGTTAAAAAAGATGGTAATAAAATAAATAAGGCAATATTCGGCATACCTGGAAATCCTTTTGCTTCTTTGGTTTCTATAGAAAATTTTGTTAAGCCTTATATAAATAATTGTATGGGAATAAAAGATGATAATTCTTTTTATAAATTCCCATTATATGAAAATTATAAAAGAAAAAACAGCAAGGTAGAGGAGTATTATCCAGTTGATTTTATAACTAATGATAAAGGAACATTTGTTAAGCTGTTAGATTATAAAGGTTCTTTTTATTTACCTGCTAATATGAAGGCTCTTATGAAAATTAATATTGGCATTAATGAAATAAAAGCTTTTGAAAATGTTGAAATAAAATTTATATAAATAAAAATGAAGGAGTATAAAATATGAAAACAATGCAGACAACATGTAATTACTGCTCATTAGCATGTAATTTTGATGTTACTTCTGATGGTAAAACTATTACAAAGGTTATACCTACTAAGAATTATCCTGTTAATAAAGGGTTTTCTTGCATTAAAGGACTTAATTTAAATAAGCAGGGTCTTATGAATAGTCCTGATTCTAAGCCAAGAATAAAAGATAAAGACGGAAATGTTAAACATGTATCTTGGGAGGAAGCATTTAATTATACTGCTTCTAAATTAAAAGAGATTAAAGATAAATACGGACCTCAGGCTATAGCTGGAATAAGTACAGGTCAGTTAGAAACAGAAGGTATGGCTATATTCGGACATGTTGTTAGAAATTTTTTAGGCGGTAATTTAGATGGAAATACAAGATTATGTATGGCTACTTCTGTAGTTGCTCATAAACAAAGTTTTGGATTTGATGCTCCTCCATATACTTTAAATGATTTTGAATTATCTGATACTATATTTTTAATTGGAGCAAATCCTATAGTGGCACATCCTATTATATGGGATAGAATAAAACTAAATAAACTTCCTAATAAAAAAGTTATAGTTATAGATCCTAGAAAATCTGAAACAGCTAAAGAATCTGATTATTGGTATGGTTTAAAATCTAAAACAGATATTTATTTATTCTATACTTTAGCTAATGTATTAATAGAAAAAGGCTGGATTAATGAAGAATATATAAATAATTATACAGAGAACTTTGAAGCTTATAAAGAACATGTTAAAAACTTCCCATTAAGTAAAGCTCAGGAGAACACAGGTTTATCAGAAGAACAAGTTATGCAAATAGCTACTATGATTCATGAAGGAAAAAATGTTTCATTCTGGTGGACTATGGGAGTTAATCAAGGATATCAGGCTGTACGCACTGCACAATCTATAATTAATTTAGCACTTATGACTGGAAATATAGGAAGACCAGGCACAGGAGCAAATTCTATAACAGGACAATGTAATGCTATGGGTTCAAGGGCATTTAGTAATACAGCAGGATTATACGGCGGCGGTGATTTTGATAACCCTAAGAGAAGAGAGGCTGTATCTAAAGCTTTGGGTATAGAAGAAAAATGGCTTCCTAATGCTCCTACTATTACATATAATGCAATTATAGAAAAAGCTATTGCTGATGAAATAAAAGTTCTTTGGATATGCTGTACTAATCCTAGACATTCTTGGACTAATAATGAAACATTTAGAAAGGCTATTGAAAATGTAGAATTATTTATAGTTCAGGATATATATGATGATACAGACAGCTCAAAGATTTGCGATGTTTATTTCCCTGTAACTTCCGGACTTTATAAAGAGGGGGTTATAATCAATACAGAAAGAAGATTATCTAAATTGCGTCCTGTACTTACAGAAAAAAATGGTAAATTGACTGATTATGAAGTATTTTACAAGATGGGCGAAGCTTTAGGTATGGGTGATTTATTAAAAGGATGGGAAACTCCTAGAGATGCATTTGAATTAATGAAAAAATGCAGTAAAGGTATGCCTTGTGATATTACAGGTGTAGATTATGATGCTTTGAATGATTCTCCTGGAATACAGTGGCCTTATCCAGAAGGAAGTGCTCCTTTAACTGATAATGAAAGAAGACTTTTTGAAAATAATCAATATTATACTCCTAACAAAAAAGCTAAATTTATGTTTGAAATGCCTATAGAAAATCCTGTTCAATGCAGTGAAAAATATCCTTATATCTTAAATACAGGAAGAGGCACAGTAGGTCAATGGCATACTCAAACTAGAACAAGAGAATTGGATGTTGTTAATGATGTAGCTGTGAAGGATGCTTATATTTATATAAGTGATGCTATGGCAAAAAATAAAGGAATTAATAATTTTGATGCAGTTGAAGTGGAATCCATAAATGGCCAGACAAGAAGATTTATTGCTTTTGTAACAGATTCTCTTTCTGAAAATCAATTGTATGCTCCTATACACTATATAGAAACTAATGCCTTAACACCTAGTGTATATGATACTTATTCAAAAGAACCATCATATAAATCAACACCAGTGAATATAAAAAAGGCTATATAAAAAACAAAAGGAGTAAATATGAAACCTATAAAAAGAATAGCGATAGATAGAGATAAATGTATAGGCTGTTTAACTTGTGTAAGTGCATGTATAGTTGCTCATGACGGAGAAGAGCCAAGAAACAGAGTTGTTATAAGCAGCAATTATAAAAACTCTCCTATATTTTGCCGTAACTGCGATTTGCCTGAATGCGTATATACTTGTATGTCTGGTGCGATGAAAAAAGATCCTAAAACCGGATATGTAACTTATGATAAAAATCAATGTGCCAGCTGTTATATGTGCATAATGGCTTGTCCTTATGGTGTATTAAAAGAGGATAGTTTAACAAAAACTGAAATTCTTAAATGTGATATGTGTGAAAATTATGAAGACGGTTCTCAATGTGTAAAAAAATGTCCTATGAAAGCCATCACTTTAGAGGAGGTAAAATAATGAAATATCTTATATTAGGTGCTTCTGCCTCAGGTTTAAATGGGGCCCGCGAACTTAGAATGTTAGATAAAAATGCAGATATTACTTTGGTATCTATAGATGATAAAATATATTCAAGATGTATGCTTCATTATTATATAAGCGGAAAAAGAAATGAAGAGTCATTAAATTTTATGCCTAAAAATTTTTTCTCTGATTATAATATAAAATGGATAAATAATACCAAAGCTGTATCATTAGATGTTGATAAAAAGACAGTTAAGCTTTCTAATGGAAATGAAGAAAATTATGATAAATTATTATTAGCTACAGGTGCTTCCGGTGCAATTCCTCCTATAGAAAATTTGAGAGAGGCTAATAATGTTGTAGGCGTTAGAACTCTTGATGACTGCAATAAAATAATGGGATTAGCTAAAAAGTATAAGAAAGCCGCTGTTATAGGTGCTGGTTTAATAGGTGTTGATGTTGTTAGCGGTATTTTACCTTATAATTTGGATAAGATTTCAATTATTGATATTGCTCCTTTTATCATAAGCAAACAGTTAGATGAACATACTGCTAATGTATATCAAAATAAATTAAAAGAAAAAAATGTAGATCAATATTATTCAGTGAAAGTAAAAAGAATTGATATTGATAATGATAAAAATCCTAGATTTATAGAATTAGAAGATGGTAAAAAAATAGAAGCAGATTTTATAGTTGTTGCTATGGGTATATCTCCTAATATTGATTATCTTAAAAATACTCCAATAAAATTAAATGATGCTGGCGGAGTTGAGATTGATAAATATGGCAGAACAAATATTGCTGATATATATGCAGCAGGAGATATTACAGTAACTACTGCTATATGGTCTGCTGCTGTTAAACAGGCAATAATAGCTGCTAATAATATGGTGGGAAATAGTATTGATATTGATAATTTATTTAATTTTAAATCTACAATGAATCTGTTTAATATTCCTTCTATGTCTATAGGCACTGTAATTGCTCCTGATGATTCTTATTCTGTTGAAATTTTCGATGATAAAAAAGGAAATTACAGAAAAATAGTTCATAAAGATGGAAAAATAATAGGTGCTTTACTGCAAGGAGATTTGCGTTACAGCGGTATTTTGACTCAGCTTATTAAAGAAAATATAGATGTAACTAAAGTAAAAAAAACTTTATTTAATATAGATTATTCAGACTTTTTTAATATAGATGAAAACTTTAAATTTGCTTTCTAATATAAATATATCTACTGTGATATTATGCGGAGGTAAAAGCTCTAGATTTAATTTTAATGATAAAGCTTTACTTAAGTATGATAATAACAAAAATTTTTTAGAAAAAATAATTTCAGAATGCAAAGGAGATGTATTTCTATCGGCGGATAATGCTGATAAATACAAATCCTTTCTTTCTGGAAGTAATATAAAAGTTATAGAAGATATTTATAAAGATATAGGTGCTTTGGGCGGTATTTATAGTTCTTTTAAAAATATTGAGTCAGATTATATACAATTTTTGAGCTGTGATACTCCTACTATTACTTATGATTTTATTGATTATATGATTAGTATGGCAGATGAATATCATGATGCTTTCATACCTGTTTATCAGGGAAATATTTATTTTTTATGCGGTATATATTCTAAAAAGATATTAACTGTAATAAATGAAAATATTGATAATAAAGAATATAGTATAAAAAAATTGATAGATAAGATTAAAGTTAAATATATTGATTTGAAGCATACGAAATTCAAATTATTTAATATTAATACTTTAGAGGATTATTTATCATTTCAAAAGAGTATGCCTCAATATTTTGCTGTTTGCGGTAAAAGGAATTGCGGTAAAACAGATTTAATTTGTAGATTAATAAAAGAATTTGTTAATATTGGAAAAACAGTTGCTGTAATAAAACATACTTCTCATGATCATTCTTTTGATGCTGAAGGAAAAGATACTTATAATTTTAAAGAGAATGGTGCAAAAGCAGCTTTAATATATTCTCCTTTAAAATATATGATGGTTAAAGATTATGAAAAAAGCATCAATGAAAATGATGATCTTATTAATTTTATAGATAAGATGAAAGGGTATGATCTTATAATATTAGAGGGTTTCAAACATATTAACAATATACCAAAAATAGAAGTATTTAGGACTAGTGTTTCAGATAAGCCGTTTTGTGATGATAAATCTATAATGGCATTAGTTACTGATAATTTAAGCTATAAAACAGATCTGCCTATACTCAATATAAATGACATTTCTTCTATAATGAATTTTATAATATCAAATATAATAACAATTTAATACTTAATTGTAAAAGGAGTTTAAGTATGAGTAAATTAAAAGGATTGCCTATAGGTTTTGTTGGGACATGTGTAGGATTAGCTACATTATCAAATGTTTATAATCTATTAGGTTTCAGTTGGGTAAGACATGTATGTATGTGTTTGGCTGGATTTGCAGCTGTATTAGGTATATTGAAAGTTATATTATTTTTTCCTAAAGTACAAGAGGAATATAAAAGCGGAGTTTTAGCTGCAATGTATACCACAATAACAATGAATACTATGTTATTTGGTACTTATATTGCCGGATATAATCCTGCTATTGGTAAAGCTATATTTTTAGCTGGTGTATTTGTTCATATGGCTATGATATTATGTTATACTACATACCATATAATTATGAATTTTAAAGTAGAATTTTTACTTCCTTCATATTTTGTAACTTATAATGGTCTTTTAGTTTCTACAGTTGCAGGAATTAATATGCTTCCTCCTAAACTTGCAATGGGTATAACTTTTTACGGAATAGGCGTTTATGTTCTTATATTAATATTTTTAATACCAAGAATAATAACAAAACCTATACCTGCCAATTTTGTTCAAACTAAAACAGTATTATTAGCACCTTGTTCTTTATGTTTGGTGAGTTATTTAAATTTTAATAATGTAGAAAGTTTAAAAATGTATTTTAATCCTAATATAGCATTAGTATTATATATTTGTGTTTTATTGACATTTATATATATATTGTTTAATATATTTAAATTCTTTGAAAATGGATTTACTCCTTTATTTGGAGCTTTAACATTCCCTATGGCTATAGGTACTTTGGCAGGATATAGAGCAGGAGCATTCTTTACTCCTATTGAAGCTTATAATTTTTTAGGACTACTAGCAACAAATGTTACAGGTTTTCAATTATTAATATCTTCTACTTTTATGTGCTTAGTATTTTTTAATTTTGTAAAAATGTATTTGCATTCTAATAAAGCCTAAATTATACCATAAAATTATGTATATAGATTATTCATAAATTATTTTTAAATTTTTTATGAATAATCTATTGATGTATATTCATTTGCATTTTTTTATTTATTTTATCATATAGTTTGCTTGCTAATTCATTTTTTTCTTTTACTTCATCAAGAGAAACTTTATCTCTATAATTTTTACCATTACAGAAAAAATTTCCATGAAGTATTATATTATCATCTTTAATCTCGGCATAACATCCTACAGGAGAATTACATCCGCTGTCAAATAAACATGCAAAAGTTCTTTCTATATCAACTAATTCTCTTATACTGCTATCATCTATCATTTTTAGAATATCTATCATTTCATAGTCATCTTCTCGGCATTGAACACATAAAGCTCCCTGTCCGGGTGCAGGAAGTATATCTTCTATGGAAAAATATTGGGTTATGAGATTTTCTAAATTTAATCTTTTTATTGCTGCTGAAGCTAATATTAAAGCATCATAATCTTCTGTTTGAAGTTTTTTTAATCTTGTATGTATATTTCCTCGTATGGGCTTTATTATTATATCATCTCTAAGCAGCTGTATAGAGCTTGATCTTCTTAAAGAAGTTGTGCCTACTATAGAGCCTTTTTTTAAATCATTAAATTTGATATTATTTTTTGATATTAAAACATCTCTAGGATCTTCTCTTTCAGGTATAGATGCATATATCAATCCCTTAGTATTTACAGTTGTCATATCTTTCATAGAATGAACAGCAAAATCTATTTTTTTATTTAATAATGCTTCTTCTATTTCTTTAGTAAATGCACCTTTCAGAGATTTTTCTTTACTATTTGGATTTTCTATTAAATGTATATCTCCGCTTGTGGTTATCTTTTCTATATTTATTTCTATGTCTTTAAATTTATCTTTTAATTTATTTATAATTATATTAGTTTGTGTTATTGCAAGTTCACTTGATCTGCTTCCTACAATAAATTTTTTTTTATTTTCATAGGTAATTCCAATTATTAGAAAATATTTTATTTATTCGATAGTCGATTTATTTTAGCAATTTATTATTTTTTTATCAATACTTATTGACTTTTTTAATATCATTATATTGTTTAAATAACAGTTTATGATTACATTAGATGAAGCTTTTAATAATATTGAAATACTAAAAAAACTTAATTCTAAAACTATAGAATATATAAAACCATTTTCTACTTTAAAAACATATAAAGAACGTGAACATGTATTTATGGATAAAGATGAAATAAGTAATCTTTATATAATTGTACTTGGAAAAGCAGCTTTATATAAGTTAAATAATTTTGGAGATAAGAAGGTAATATTTATATTCGATGAAGGTAAAATATTAAATGAGCATAGTCTTCAAAATATAAAAGTATCTATAAGCTGTGAAATTTTAGAAACTTCTGTAATAATGTCTATTCCATGCAGTATATTTATTAAGGCTATGGAGAATGATTTTTTATTATCAAAATCTATATTGGATTTAATGTCTTTGAATATAAGAAGGCTTTACAGACAGCTGCAAAATACTACAAATAATTTGGAATGTGAAAAGAAATTAGCCTCTAAATTATTAAAATTGGCAAAAGATAATGGCATATACTGTGAAAATATAGTGAAAATAAATATACCATTAACTGTTACATATATTTCTGAAATGATAGGCTCAAGAAGAGAAACGGTATCAAGACAAATAAAAAAATTATCCGATTTAAGTTTAATAGAGTTTAAAGATAATTTTATATTTATAAAAGATATAGAAAAACTAAGAAACTATTTTTATGATGTGTGATTTATATCACATACTTATTTTTATTTACTTGTATAGTATTATTATAATTAAATGGAGGCATAATATGGGATACAAGTTAGATAAATCAGAGCTTCAAAAACTACTTGATCGTCTAAAAAAAGACTATATTATATATGCCCCTAAAATATTTAAGGGCAGCGGAACATTTTCTGATACAGATATAGTTAGATATGCATCTATATCGAGTGTTGATGATATAGAATTTGAGAAAAAGTCTGATTATTCTTTTAAAGAGGCTGTTTTACCTATTACCCAAACATTATTTTATTTTACAGAAGATGAAGTTAAGGAATCAAATATTGAAAGGGATAAATCTGCTTTAATATTTTTGAGAAGCTGTGATTTGCATGCTATTAAAAGACTTGATCAGATATATTTAAAAAATGGATTTGAGGATTATTATTATAAACGTTTGAGAGATAACATCAAATTTGTTTTAATAGGATGTTCTAAATCATTTACTAATTGTTTTTGTGTTAGTATGAACAGCAATAAATGTGATGAATATGATTTAGCAATTAATGCTTTAGATAATTGTTTTGAATTAGACTGTAAAAATACTGAATTTGAACCTTTATTGAGCGGTTATCAAACTGCTAATATAGAAATTTCTTATGTTAAAGAAAATGAAATAAAAGTGAGAGTTCCAGATAATTTGAGTTTAGATATTTATAAATCTAAGATGTGGGATGAATATGATTCAAGATGTATAAATTGCGGAAGATGCAATTTTGTATGTCCTACTTGCAGCTGTTTTACTATGCAGGATATTTTTTATACTGATAATGGAAAGGTTGGAGAAAGAAGAAGAGTTCATGCTTCATGTATGGTTGATGAATATACTGATGTTGCAGGCGGAGGTTCTTATAGAAAAAAGAATGGCGAGCGTATGCGTTTTAAGGTTATGCATAAGGTATTTGATTATAAAAAGAGAAATGGATATACTATGTGTGTAGGATGCGGAAGATGTGATGATGCATGTCCTGAATATATATCTTATTCTAATTGTATTAATAAATTAGAAGATGGAATGAAGGAGATATCTAAATGAGCAATAATGAATACTTACCTTTTTTATCTGAGATTTTAGATATAAAGAAACATACATCTATAGAATATACTTTTAAGATGTCATTTGATGGAGAATGCAAACCCGGACAATTTTTTGAAGTATCAATACCAAAATTTGGAGAAGCTCCTATATCTATAAGCGGTATAAACGATGGAAGTGTAGATTTAACTATAAGAAGAGTAGGGAAAGTTACCAATGAAATTTTTGAAAAATATGTTGGTAATAAACTTTTTATGAGGGGACCATACGGCAACGGTTTCGATGTTAATTTATATAAAGGAAAAGATATAATAATTATTGCAGGCGGTACAGGAGTTTCACCTGTAAGAGGTGTTATAGACTATTTCAGTGAACATAGTAATGAAAGAAAAGATATGACAGCCATAGTAGGATTTAAAAGTCCGGATGATATTTTATTTAGAGAATATTTAGAAAGATGGGAAAAAAATATGAATCTTGTGCTGACTGTTGATGCTGCACCTGAAGGCTACAATAAAAATATAGGACTTGTGACAAAATATATACCCGATTTAAAAATTAATGATAATACAGCTGCTATAGTTGTAGGGCCTCCTGCTATGATGAAATTTTCAATAATGGAATTAGATAAAATAGGACTTAAAGAAGAAAATATTTGGGTATCATATGAAAGAAAAATGTGCTGCGGAATAGGCAAATGCGGACATTGTAAAATTGATGATGTTTATATTTGTTTAGACGGACCTGTATTTAATTATGTTAAAGGTAAAACTTTAGTTGATTAAATACTATAAAGAAGGAGTTTTATTATGCTGGATATAAATGTTAAAAAACTTAAAAAAAATGCATTTTGTATTACTAAAAAAAGAGGATTAACTGCTTCAAGAATAAGGATTCCAGGCGGACATTTAAATGTTAAATATTTAGATATCATAAAAAATATAGCTGAAAATTACGGTAATGGTACTATTCATATGACAGTTCGTCAGGGTTTTGAGATTCCGGATATTAAAATGGAAGATATGCCTAAAGTTAATGAACTTATACAGCCTATAATAGAAGGACTTCATATTAATCAAGATGAAAAAGGCAAAGGCTATACTTCTTCTGGAACTAGGAATATATCTGCTTGCATTGGAAACATGGTTTGTCCTTTTGCCTGTTATGATACAACAGCATTTGCTCAGAGAATAGAGAAGGCAATATTTCCAAATGATTTGCATTTTAAAGTTGCTTTGACAGGATGCCCTAATGATTGTGCCAAAGTGAGGATGCATGATTTTGGTATTATTGGTATGACTCATCCTCAATATGAGAAAGATAGATGTATAAGCTGTAAGGCTTGCGTGAAATCTTGTAAAAGAAAGTCTGCTGATGTACTTAGTATGGTTAATTATAAAATAGAAAGAAATCATAAAGGCTGTATAGGATGCGG
>CASEHG010000159.1 GCA_949287565.1 uncultured Brachyspira sp. | reverse complement strand
CTATATTAACATCTGCTTTATTTTTTATTAAGAGTTTTACCATTTCAATATTTTCTTTAGTATAATAATCTAAAGCATAAAATAATGCATTACCTTCTAAATCGCATTTTTGATTAATATCAGCACCATAACTTAAAAGTAGTTTAACCATTTCTATATTTTTATGATAAATAACTGATAGTATTAACGCACTCATTCCTTCGTATGACGGAGCATTAACATCTGCTTTATATTTTAAAAGAAGCTTAGTCATTTCCATATTATCATTCGTAACTGCATACGCTAATAATGTATAATTTTCATCATAATAATGATTTAAATCAACATTATATTTTTTTATAATATTTTCAGTTTCTTTGATATTGCCTTTGTTTACATAATCTTTTAATTGTTTATAAACTTCACTTTCATCAGCAGTTTGACTGTATAAACATAGTCTAAATAAAAACACACTAAATAATATAAGCAATTTTTTCATAATAGTACCATCCATATGTATTGTTATTTTAACATATCATAAATTAGAATAATTAAAATTTCAATTATGAAATATTATTAGAATAAAAAAAGTGCATACATATATAATGCATACACTTTTTATAAAGATTATAACTATTTTGTAAGTAATTTTATTATTTCTTCATTTTTTCCGTATTCTCTGGCATAATACAAGGCATCATAATCACCTCTTTTTATACTTTTATCAGCACCAGCATCTAAAAGCATTTTTGTCATTTCTAGATTCCCATTATAACAAGCCGACATCAATGCTGTCATACCATCTCTATTTTGAACATTAACATCTGCATTATTTTTAATAAGCACTTTTACAGCATTAATATTATTATAAGAAGCGGCTTCTCTCAATGCAGTATCATAATCATAATCTTTATATGAACCACTATCAATCAGCTTTTGTAAAAAAACTTCATTGGTAGAATAGTGTGCAGCATTTATCAATGGAACATTAAGATTAAGCAAAGTTGATTGATTAAGATCACAAACTTTCAAACTTTTATCCAAGGAATCAGAACCATTTTGAAGTAAAATATCCGCTATATCCTCATGTCCATAAGTATAAGCATAAATCAAAGCATTTGCATTATAAATATTTCTTTTATTTATATCAGCTTTATTTTCAATTAATATTTTTACAGTTTCTTTATAGCCTTTCATAGCAGCATACATTAAAGGTGTTTCTTCATTTCCATAATCTCCATCATAAGCTATATTAACATCTGCTTTATTTTTTATTAAGAGTTTTACCATTTCAATATTTTCTTTACCATTATCGCCTTTGTTTAAAGAGGAAAATAATGCTGTCCTTCCTCTAAATCCCTGATAATCAATATCAGCACCATAACTTAAAAGTAGTTTAACCATTTCCATATTATTATTATCAACTGCACCTATTAATACGCTATCTGTAAGATCTACCTCAGCATTAACATCTGCCTTATATTTCAAAAGAAGTTCAGCCATTTCTATATTATTACGTATAACCGCAAGCGATAACAATGTAAATCCCTCATGATTACGATTGTTTACATAATCATTATATTTCTTAAGAATATTTTCAGCTTCTTTAACGTTACCTTCATTAACATAATCTATTAATTTTTCAGAAACTATACTTTTATTCTTATCAGCAGTTTGACTGTATAAATACAAACTAAATAAAAATAAAATAAATATTAACTTTTTCATAATTCATAAACCTCTTTAAATTATTAAACTTTTATTTATCTTTTAAAATACCATTACAATAGGAGCTATAAAAGAAAAAATAAATGAGTAAATACCATAAACATAAATGAAGCTATATATTTTATTATTTCCAATTACTGCCTCATTTATATTGATATTGTTTTTTAATATCTTTATTATAGACTTTATATTTTGTATTATAATATATACTAAATTAACATCTATTATTATATTAATAACTGTAATAGAAATTTCATTTATTATATTTTCAGAAATAATTAATCTGTATATGCTTGCTCCTAATACTAATATATTAAATAAAAATGCTAGTACTGGAAATATTATATACATTGCTTTTGTTATTACTCCAGCCTTATAGTCAGCTCTTATAAAGTATAAAGTAATAATAGATAAAATTAATAATGCATTATAAATTATAAAAGACTTAGTATTTTCAAAAGGTCTTATAGGTTCATATAGTAAAGCAAAAAATAAAGCGAATATTAAAAATGAATATAAAAATAATAATCCTCGAGAAATATATATTGATAAAACAGTTTTAAATCTCTTTTGTACAAAGAAAAATATAAAAGGTATTATAGAAAAAACAAATACAATAGACATAAAAAGAAGTTTTTCAATTAATGATTCAAAATCAGGTGCTATATCAGTTCTAAAAATAAATTTATTATATAAAAAAGCAATAAATACCCAAAATACAAATGCAATAATTGCAGCTATTGTAGAAAATACAATTATATCTCCTAGCTTAGTAAAACTATTATATGTATTATTTTTCATATTAAAATTATTATCAGCTAAAAGTATTATGATAAAAAACATTATAGAAGATAATATACTTTTATTAATCATTATATTAGACATAAAAAAATTAAGCATATCAGGTATTGAATCTTTTAATGGTGCTGAAGTAAATATACTAAGCAAAAATAAAAGTAAAAATGATAAAAATGTTATTAGTATTGTTCTTTTATTAACATTTTCAAAATTGCTGTTTACACTAAATAAAAATGAATAACAAAAAAAGTAAAAAACTTGAAAATAAAAACTATTAAAAATCATATTGTAAATTAATTTTTCAAGATCATATGTAGTATCAAATAATAATATATATACATTCGCTGGAATAGAAGAAATTAGCATTAGTACAAATACTAATATGAAATACATTATTTTTTTACTGTTTGAATTAATTAAGTTATTTTCAGACATTTTAATAACCCCTTGTAGGTATTTTTTATAAATACTTGAAAATGGATTATAACTTATAATTATAAATTGTAAAGTATATAAAAGTCTGATGATTTAATAATTTTATTTTGCATAACTTTTTTTGATTATAAATCTTTGTCATATAAATAAAAATCTATATCAAATTTTTTTGTGAATGGTATTGAAAAATGTTTTTCTTTAATTTTATGCATTCCGAAATGTTCATAAAATTTATAATTACAATAAGTATCAGTATATAAATAAAGATTATTAATATTATTTTCTTTTAAATAATTATTAAATTCTTCAAAAAGTGCTTTTCCTATACCAAGTCCCTGATAATCTTTACTTACTGCAAAAAATGAAAGTTCAGCATCATAATTTTTATTAGCTTGTTTGTATAGATTATTATTTATTGATTTGATTTTTTTATATACTAATAGAGAAACTATACCTTCAATATTTTTTGACATTTTAGATTTTATTTCTTTTATTTTATTTTTGTATATATTATTTTGTTTTGAATTTATTATTTTACCTATTAAAAAACCAACAGGTCTTTTATCTTTTAATGCTACTTTAGCAAATGTGGCAGTATTAAGAAATGAGTATAAATTTAATTCAGCTATTAGTTTGGCATTTTTTTCTGATAATATATCATCGAATCCCCAAACTTTTATTACAATATCTGTTAAAAAGGGTAGGTCATTTTCTGTATATTCTCTGCAAATAATTTCATCACTCATAATATAGCATATTAATAATCAAAAAAATTATTCATATCATTGAAAATTTCTCTCATACTTCCTCTTAAAATTTTGGCATTAGGAAGAGATTGAATGAATTGAGAGCCGTAAGTTTTTGTATAAAGCCTCTTATCAAGAACGAATACAACACCTCTGTCATCTTTGCTTCTTATAAGGCGTCCAAATCCCTGTTTAAACTTTATCACCGCGAAAGGAAGAGCATAATCTAAGAATGCATTTCCTCCGTTTTCTTCTATATATCTGTATCTTCCTTCGCTTATAGGGTCAGTAGGAACAGCAAAAGGAAGTTTAGGTATTATAACAACTTCCAAATTCTTTCCTGCAACATCAACACCTTCCCAGAATGAATCTACTCCGTAAAGTACATTGTTTGAAGATGATTTGAACATATCAAGCAAAGTATGTCTATGTATTGAAGCAGTTTGAGCTAGGGCATTTATATTTTTACTTTTTAATTTTTCTGATGTGTTTTCATATACATTCATAAGCGATGCAAAAGAAGTAAAAAGTATAAAAGCTCTTCCTCCTGTTATGTTGCATACTTGAAGCAATACTTTTGAAGTAAAGTCATTAAATGTATCAGCAGCCACATCAGGCATATCTGTTGCTATATAGAGTCTTGCATTATCCTCATAATTGAATGGTGATTCTAAATATATTTCTATTTTTTTATTTTTTTCTATATAATCAAACCCTAATCTATTAGAAAAGAAATTAAAACTCTTTGAAACTGTTAAAGTAGCAGAGTACATTGCCACAGTATCAAATCTTGAGTATAGAAAATCATTTAAATTTTTTGCTACAGTTACAGGAGTTAAATGCCAATTAAGAATGAGATTTCCTTTTTTGGTGAGTCTTGTTTCTACCCATCTTATATATTCATCTTTTTTGTAATCTATAGTTGAGTTTAATGAAACTAATTGTCTTTTAAGCCTTTCTAAATAAGCATTTGACATTTGGGCTATTTCTTCATAATCAAAGTCTTTCTCAATAGCAATATCAAAAAACTTTTTATACAATTTATCGCATACATTAACAAGAGAAGTCATTGAAAGCACCATCTCTCTTAATGCTTTTAATCCCTCATTCTGCCAATGCTGAGTCATAACAAGTTCAGGACTTATTCTGAATTTATAACCTAATCCTTCTTTAGTCTGAATATTTTTATGACAATAAGTTATGAATTCTTTTGATTTATCTTCAACAACATTTCTTACCCTTGAAGTTAAATCATGTGCTTTATTTATTAAATCAAGTATTTCATCGTATTCATGCTTTTCAATTAATGCTTGTTTTTCATTAAGCATATTATTGATACTTTCTATCACTCCAAGTCTTTTATTTTTCTTTATTCTTGAAAGATAGAAAAGTGCTTTTAATATTCCGTTTTTACTCCCCTCATCTCCAAAATAACTTGATGCGGAGTTTTCAAAATTATGTGCCTCATCAATTAAAACTTTTGTGTATCTTGGAAGAAGGCTGTATCTTCCTGCTGTTTCTGCATAAAGTGATAAATCAGCACAAAGTATATGATGATTAACTATCAATAATTGTGCGGCATTTAATTGCTTACGCATTTTATAAAAATAACAGTCCTCCAAATATTCGCATTTTCTATGAGTGCATGTATCGGTATCGCAGCAAACCATTTCCCATAATTCGCCTTTAGGTTTGTATCCTAAATCTGTTATGGAACCGTCTTTAGTTATATTAAGCCAATGGTCTATATCCTCAAAGAAATTTATCTGTTCTTCAAAATCAAATTTATCATGATCATTTAAACCGTCTTTGACTTTTTTGATACATACATAATTATTTCTTCCCTTAACCAAAGCATATTTTACATTCGGAGCAATTCCTCCTATGATAGAAGGTATATCTTTTGAAATAATTTGTTCCTGAAGATTTATAGTATTAGTAGAAATTACTATTCTAGTTTTATTTTCTTTTAGCCATAATAAAGCAGGTATTAAATATGCAAAAGATTTTCCTATACCTGTACCCGCTTCTGATATTAAATGTTTGTTATTGTTAAATGCTTCTATAGTAGCTTCAACAAGTTCAGTTTGTTCCTGTCTGTATTCGTACTTTTTTAATAATTGACTTAAAAGCCCATTTTCTGTAAACATATATAAAGCTTCAGGAGCATCTATCGTTTTTATATTTTCTGATTTTATAGGCTTTACAACTTCATAATAATCATCAACATCATTATTTACTATATAAAAACCTACACCGGCATTGTTGCCAAGTTCGCTTGCTATTGCTAAGTCTGCTCTTGAAGGTGTTAATTGTCCGGAAGGGTGATTATGAATAACGGCATCAAATTCCAATGACAATGATATTATAGCAGGAACTGAATCTTTATTGCCTCTAGCCATTACCTCTATATAATCCAATATTCCGTAAGCATTGAAATTTATTCCAAAGTATACTTCATTTCCATAAGCATCTACTATTGCCTTTCTCATATAATTAATTGCATCTATGGAAAATACATTATCTATTTCTTTTGCATAATTATTATTCATATTAGTACAATAATATAGTATATATTGAAATGTTTGTCAATGATTTATTTCTTCTTTATTTAATTATTATTTATATTTAATATACCGCACGCAGAGTAAAATTTTAAATATATGCTTATTGAAAATTCAAATTTAAATAATATATATAAATACGTCAGCCGTGCGTTAAAAGAATTCTATATCTAATTAACTCTAGGGTGGGGATGCTTTTACAATTTAAGCTTTAAATATAAATCAATTTATAATATGTAAATAATATAAAAAATATAAAGGGTGGGGTATGTAAATAAAGCTTTAAAACTTATTTTCACTGCCCACCCTTTAGACTTGTTAATTTAATTTGTAATTTATGTTTTCTTATTTTTTATTATTTAATTAGAATTTAAAAGTACCCACCCAAGTTTTGTTTAGGTTTAAAACTTGTACAAAGCACGCAGAACAAAATTTTTTATATATGATTACTTTGAATTATAATCTAATAAGTAAATATAATTTTATTTACCCTGCGTTATCTATAAGCCAAACTCTCATTGCTCACAATACCTATGTTAGTTACATTATATACAAACATAGTCTTTACGCTCTCATTTGTAAGAGGAGAATAAAAATCATGTATAAGTTCATAACCTTTTTTTATAGCATTAGTATCATAGGTGTTGTATACATAATTGCTTGCTAGAGTAGGCATATTAATATTAGGATCTTCTTTTATAGGCTTCATTACTACTTCAAAACCATTCTGCTTAAAGAAAGCATAATAAGTCGGTACATAAGAGAAATTAATCTCTTTATTTTCATTTATTTCTAATGATACAACTGTACCTATATCAAGATGCGGATATCTTCCTTTATGATTAGCAATGAAGTTTCCTAATGAATATATAATAATTCCGCTATGATTAGTTCCTTCATAAATTTCTACAGGTCTAGGTACATGAGGATGATGACCTACTATTATGTCAACTCCATTTTCTATTAAAGCTCTTGCTGTTTCTTTTGTTTTTTCTTCAGGAGCAGTTGTATATTCTAATCCGAAATGAAGAGATATTATTTTTATTTCATTGTTTGTAGCAAGTGCTAAATCAGATTTTACTTTTTCTACTAAATCTTCTTGTTTAGGGAAGAAATTCATAAAATAGAAATGATCATTTTTATTTGTTTTATGACTTAGTCCATTATCAAGCATAGTATAGGCAGATATAAAAAGAGGCACATTATTAATATTTGTTATGATAGGTGCAATGCTAGGAGAATTAGTAGAACCTCCTAAAGTTAATTTATTATTTCTATGAAGTTCAGCTACAGTTTCAGCTTCAGCCTGAGCTCCCTGATCATAGGCATGATTATTAGCTATTGAAAAAGTATTGAAGTAATTAAAGAAGTATTGCAAATAATCTAATGAGCCATTAAATTCAGGATAAGGCATTGGAGGTTTATTTGTATTAACAACGAATTCTAAATTTGCAAATACAATATCCCCTTGAAAATAATCTTTTAAATCTATTAAAACATCATTGCTTTCAAAAGCCTTTACAATAGTCGGATGCGTCATTATATCTCCTGTGAATACTAATTTTAGGCTTTGAGGATGTTGAGGTTTTTTTTCTTGTTCCTGCTTATTATCAGCACATGAAGATAGTAATATTAAAGATAAAGCAACGATTATTTTTTTTATCATAATTATTTTCCTAATTAGTAATTATTTTTTATATTATCTTATTCATTTAAAATTTCTGAATCATTTTTTTCTGAGTCAGTTGTATCTTGTGAATCAATATTATCATTTTCATTTGTTCTTGAATATTTTAAAGGCGTGAATTCCATTTCAACTATTCTTCTGTCTTCAACTTTCATTATTCTTCCTCTGTAGCCTTTAAGTATAAAACGTTCATTAGTTTCAGGTATATGATCAAGCATATCAATGACATATCCTGCTATAGTTTGATATTCTTCATGCTCTAATTCTAATTTCAAAGTTTTATTAACATCTTCTATAGGAGCATTTCCATTTATTATGATTCTTTTTCCTTTGAATCTTATTACATCAGCTTCTTTTTTATCACTTTCATCTTCTATGTCACCCATTATTTCTTCTATTATATCTTCCATAGTAACAAGTCCAGCGGTTCCGCCATATTCATCGATAGTAATTACCATTTGAAGTTTTTTCTTCTGCATATCATTGAATAAACTGCTTATAGTTTTAGTTTTAGGTACAAAGTATGGCAGCATTATATAATCAATAGCTTTCTTTTTTATTTTGTTCATTTTTCCGCCGCCTTTAACATACTCTTTAAACAATGCCCTAGTATGAAAAATTCCTATTATATGGTCAACAGTTTCTTCATAAACAGGGAATCTTGAAAGCCCTGATTCTACAGTAAGTTTTATAATTTCATTGACATCTGTTTCAGCTTCTATACATACCATATCAACACGAGGAGTCATAATTTCTTCAACAGTTTTATTTCTAAAATCTATTACACCTGTAAGCATCTCATGAGTATATTCTTTAATTATTCCTTCTTTATGCCCCAAATGTATTATTGTTGTTATATCGTCCATACTTGATAATGCACTTCTTTTTTCAGCATCTCTCAATCTTTTAGGTACAAAATAATTCATTATAAAAGTAGTTATTTTATCCATTAAAAAAGTTATAGGCTTAAATATAAAATGACAAAACTTCATAAAGTATAGAAGATAAGGCATCATCTTTTCGGCATTAACTCTCATAAGTACTTTAGGAAGTATCTCTCCGAATATAATAATAAGTATTGTTATTGTAGCAGTTGATATTGTAACCATGACATTTGTTGATACATGTGGCAGAATGTCAGCAAGCCTCACAGCAAATACTGTTATAATGGAACTCGCTGATATATTAACTATGTTATTGCCAACTAATAGGGTAGGTATCATAGAACTTGATTTTTCCCAGTACTTTTTATCTTCCTCTTTTATTTTTTTCTCTCTTACTAAACGCATTAATGTAACATCATCTATAGAAGTATATGCAGTTTCGCTTCCCGAGAATAATGCTGAGAGCATAATAAGAATAATTATTATAAATATTTCAAATAAATAAACTAGTAGTACTTCCATAAATAATGAGCCTTATATTTTTTATTTAAATTCTTTTTCTTAATTCCTGCATGAAATTAGTGCCTGGATCTCTTTTACCAGGATTTATATATTTTGTATTTAATTCTTTATATAGAGAATAATGAGGCAGAGTTTTATCTTTATATTCATAATGTGCTATTATATATTTTATGCTTTTATATTTGCTTTTTATATATTTTATTAATTTTACATTAGATTCTAGCTGTTCTTTTGTCAATTTATCAGCATATCCTATATTTTCTATACTTATAGATGTATAATTAAATCCTACAGTATGTCTTGCTATATATTCAATAGGAGTATTAGCATATATAGTACCATCGAAATCAACTAAGAAATGAGTTCCAACATTTACTTCTCCTCCTGCTTCTATATCAGGTCTGCCTATCAAAGTATCATTTTTGAATATGTTTACGGCTATATTAAGGTTAGGAGTTTCTGTGGAATGAACAACTATTATTTGCGGATTATCCAAATATATCAGTCTGTTTCCATAATGCGTTTGTGTGTATTCAGATAATAATTGTAATCTAAGAGCATTTGGAGTGATTTTGTATTTATCACTTATATTTGGTTTTAATACTATATCATTAGTTTGTACAATATTATCATTTACAGTATTAGTACATGATAATAATAAATATATTATAATTGATATATAAATAATGTTTTTTATCATTTAATATTATTATGCATCCATAGCAATATTAACGCTGACAAATCCAAGTGATGATTGGAAAGGAATAATTATAGTCTGTAAATTTTTAGGTATAATTTGTATTTCTTTTCCAAAATAAAGTATAGGAGGAGTGATATCGCAGCTTATACCTTCTTCAGCTAATTTAGTAATTGCAAGACCGCTTATAGTGTTTCCCATTTCATTGATAACACTTCTCATCATATCTTCAAAATCATCTTCAGAATCATATTCTCCGCGTTTTTTGTCTGTAAGATTTTCAGTAAGAAGCTGAGAGAAATTTTCAGGAAATTCATAAAGCACTTGCCCATTAACATCGCCAACAATTCCTATAGCAACACCGTATCCAGAAAAAAGTTTACGGCCTTGTCCTTTAACTAATGTACCTTTTTCCATTGTAAGACCAGCCATCTCTTTGAATATTGATACTAGAGATACAATAAATGGGTTAATGAATCTAACGTCCATAAATTTTATAGGTGTTGTAGCCATGTTTATTTCCTTTTGAGTTTTTATTTTTATATTTTAATTATAACATAATCAAGTATTATTTCAATTAAAAAATAAATCTAATTAAAATTATAGTACTAAAAGAGAAATTGTCAAATTTAAAAATAAAAAATTGTTTATATTTTACATAGTGTATATAAATTTTATAAATTAAGTACCGTAAATATTTATAGTGAATAAATAAAAACTATTTATATATTTTTTAAATTTAACTTGCTATTTAACTTAAATAATATAGAATAATAGAATCAAATAGGGGTTTATTATGTCATTTGTTCATTTGCATGTACATACACAATATTCAATACTTGACGGAGCTGCCCGTATTAAGTCATTATATTCTAAAAAGGATAAAGCTAAAAGACTTATACCGGGATTAATAGACAGAGCTAAAGAATTAGGCATGCCGGGCATAGCTATGACAGATCATGGTAATATGTTTGGTGCTATGGAATTTTTCTCTGAAGCAAAGGATAAGGGTATTATACCTATTATCGGATGTGAAGTATATGTTGCCCCTAAAACAAGATTCGATAAAAAGATAGAAAACTCTGAAGAAAAAAGTGCTATGCATTTAATTCTTCTTGCTAAAGATAAAGAAGGTTATAATAATCTATGTAAATTAGTTACTTTCGGATATACTGAAGGTTTCTATTATAGACCGAGAGTAGACCATGAATTAATAGAAAAATATAATAAAGGCTTGATTTGTTTATCAGCATGTATGGGCGGAGAGATCCCTATTGCTATAAGAAAAAAAGATTATAAACAGGCTTCAAAATTAGCTGAATATTATAAATCTATATTTGGAGAAGATTTTTATATAGAACTTCAGGATCATAATATACCTGAAGAGAAATCTTTAAATAGTGCCTTATATCAATTAGCTAAACATCATAATATAGAATTAGTTGTTACAAATGATGTGCATTATGTATCCAAAGAAGATGCTAAGGCTCATGAAATTCTTTTAGCAATACAAACTAAAGCCACTTTAGATTCACCAAGAAGATATAAATTCCCAAGCAATGAATTCCATCTAAAAACAGAAGAAGAGATGAAGAAGTCATTTGCAAAGCTTCCTAAAGCATTTGAAAATACTGTGAAAATAGCAGAGCAATGCAAAGATTTAAATATAATGACTAAGACTTATTATATGCCTAATTATGAGCTTCCTAATGGTGAAACAGAAACCACAGCATTAAGGAAGATGTGCTTAGATGGTCTTAATAAATACTATAATAATGATATTCCTAAAGAAGCTATGGAAAGGCTTGATATGGAATTGGGTGTTATAGGAAAGATGGGATTTGAAGGATACTTCCTTGTAGTTCAGGACTTTATTAACTATGCAAGAAATCATGATGTTGCAGTAGGACCTGGAAGGGGAAGTGCTGCTGGTTCAATAGTTGCATTTGCTACTGGAATTACAAAAGTTAATCCTCTTGATTATGATTTGCTTTTTGAAAGATTTTTAAATCCTGAAAGAAAAAGCATGCCCGATATTGACGTTGACTTCCAAGATGATAAGAGGGAAGTTATAATAGATTATGTAAAAGAAAAATATGGTAAAGATAATGTTTCTCAAATAGCTACTTTCGGAGCTTTGGGAGGACGTTCTGTTATAAGAGATGTTTGCCGCGTTATGGGTATAGATTTAGCTACTGCTGATAGACTTGCTAAAAGTATACCTGATGATGTTAAAAGAGTTGTGGATATATATGATCATCCTGATTGTGCTGCTTTAGTTAAAGAAATAGAAGGCAACAGAGAATTAAAAAATATGTATGAGATATCTACAAGACTTGATGGTTTGGTTAGGAATGTAGGTTTGCATGCTGCTGGTGTTATTATATCATCTCATCCTATAGCTGATTTAGCACCGGTTTATCAGGATTCTAAGACAGGTACTAGAGCTTGTCAATACGAAATGACTTATGTTGAAAGTGCCGGTCTTATAAAAATGGACTTTTTGGGTATTAAAAACTTAAGACTTATAAAAGATGCTATAAAAGATATAAAAGATAGATATGGTGTTGAAATAGATATAGATAAAATTCCTTTAGATGATGAAGCTGTTTATGATATATTTAGAAAAGCTGATACAGGAGGAGTTTTCCAGTTTGAAAGCCCTGGTATGCGTCAAATGCTTATAAATATTCAGCCTACAGGTTTTGATGACTTAGTATCAAGTGTAGCATTGTATCGTCCTGGTCCTTTAAACTCAGGTATGGACAAAGATTATGCTGATAGAAAAAATAAAAGAAAAGAAATAGTATACAAACACCCGGATTTAGAACCTATACTTAAAGAAAGTCAGGGAGTATTAATATATCAAGAGCAGATTATGGCTATAAGCCGAGTTATAGGCGGATTTACTGCTGCAGAAGCTGATGATTTAAGAAAGGCTATGGGTAAAAAAATCGTAGAGAAAATGAACTCTATGGAAGAGAAATTTATTAAAGGCGGACTTGAAAGAGGTTATGATAAAGAGTTATTGACTTATTTATTTGATACAATGAAAGGTTTCGCTGAATACGGATTCAACAAGTCTCACTCTGTTTGCTATGCTTTAATTGCTTATCAAGAGGCTTATATTAAAGCTCATTATCCTATGGAATATTATGTGGCTTTGCTTAATACTGTTATAGCTGATACTGATAAAATTTCTTTATATTTGAATGAAGTTAAACAGAAAAATATAGAAATAGTTACAGCAAGCGTTTTTGAAAGTGATGCTTTATTCTCTCAAAAAGATGGTAAAATAGTTTATGCTTTACATGCAGTTAAAGGCGTTGGTCTTCATGCTGCTTTGGCTATTCAGGAAGAAAGAGAAAAAAACGGACAATTCAAGAATTTAGAAGATTTTGTAAAACGTGTTGATGTTCATTTAGTTAATAGAAAAGTTTATGAAACTCTTATAAAATGCGGTGCTTTCTCCGAATTCGGACATACTGAAAGTGCATTGCTTAGTTCTCTTGATGCGATACTTGCTCATGCTTCTAATTATCAAAAGGAAACTTTATCCGGTCAAACTATGTTATTTGATTCTATGTCTGAAGATGACAGCGGAAGTGCTTCTTTAGTAATAGAAAAACAAGTAGAATATGCTTCTAATATTTTAATGGAAAATGAAAAAGAAGTTTTAGGATTTTCATTAAGATATCATCCTTTTGCTAGATACATTACTAAAATTGATTATAAATATTTTCATAATACTTTGGATATTGATAATCTTAAAGATAAAGATGAGTTTTTACTTCCTTGTGTTGTTATGTCTGCTATTGAAACAACTACAAAGAAGAACACTCCTATGATTACATTAAAAGTAATTGATTTATTTACTGAATATGTATTTTATATTACAGCCAATAGTCAAATAGAGAAATATAAAGATATACTTGAAGAGCAAACTGGAATATTAATAAAAGGACGCAGAGATAAAAATAGATTCTCTGAAAAAATATATAATAATATTGTTGATATAAAATTATTAGATTCTTTCTTAAAAGATAAAAATCTTAAACTTAAAGAAGTAAAAAGAGATAATATAAAAAGAGAGAATAATTCAGAAGCAACACCTGAAAATAAGCAAGTTCATGTAAATAAGAATGATGCTCCATTTAAAAATACTTCTAATAAAGAGAATGATATTAAAAGATCTGATAATGTTGTTTCTAATGCCCCATTTACAAGCAGACCTAATAATAGTATAGCAGTAAAACATAATAACAGCGGTAAGAAGCAATTAGCATTATATATGAATAAAAATATATTTGATGATATGGATTTATTATGTCTACAAAATGCTATATCTTCAAATCCTGGAGATTATACAATATTCTTAAAATTAAAATCTGAAAGCGGTATGGAAATATTTAAAATAGGTGAGGATTATAAAGTTGATCCTAATCCTAGATTTTTGAATGAAGCTAAAAGGGCATTAAGATCATTAATAGAAATTGAATATGCTTAATAAAAATAATTTAATTATTTAAAATAAGAAAAGGCTTACTGAAATTAACAGTAAGCCTTTTATTTTATGGAATTAATTATTGAGTTTATTAAATATTATTTTTCAAAAGTCAAACCATCTCCTGATTTTTTCACCTTTATAGTATCTCCTTCTAAATATTTGCCTGCTAGCATTTCTTTAGCTAATGGATTTTCTATAAAGTTTTGTATAGCTCTCTTTAATGGTCTTGCGCCAAACTGAGGATCATAACCAATATCAGCAATATAGTCTATAGCTTCATCGCTTACATCTAAAGTTATTCTTCTGTCTTTAAGTCTGTTAGCAACTCTTGCTATTTGATTTCTTACTATCTCAGCAATATATTTTTTGTCAAGTCTAGTAAATGTTATTATCTCATCTATTCTGTTTAAGAACTCTGGTCTGAATGACATCTTTAATAGTTCCTGAATCTTTTCTTTGATATCATTAGTATCATTAGCTTCAAGAATAAGATCAGAACCTAAATTACTTGTCATTATGATAATAGCATTTTTGAAATCTACTATTCTTCCTTGTCCGTCAGTAAGTCTTCCATCATCTAATACCTGAAGTAAAACATTAAATACATCAGGGTGAGCTTTTTCTATCTCATCAAATAGTATAACAGAATAAGGTCTTCTTCTAACTGCTTCTGTTAATTGTCCTCCTTCATCATAACCTACATATCCCGGAGGTGCTCCTATAAGTCTAGTAACAGAGAATTTCTCCATATACTCACTCATATCTATTCTTGTTAAAGCATGCTCATCACTAAATAAGAAATCAGCAAGTGTTTTAGCAAGTTCTGTTTTACCAACTCCAGTAGGTCCTATAAATAAGAAACTTCCAAGAGGTTTATTTTCATCGGAAAGTCCTGCTCTGTTTCTTCTGATAGCATCAGCAACTGAAGTTATAGCTTCATCTTGTCCTACAACTCTCTTATGTAATACTTCTTCAAGCTGTAAGTATTTTTGTTTTTCACTAGCAAGCATTTTGCTTACAGGTATTCCAGTCCATACAGATATTACTCTAGCTATATCATCTTCAGAAATCTCTTCTCTTAAAAGTCTTTTCTTATCAGAGTTTTTAGCCTCTTCCATAGATTTAGCAGCTTCTTCTAATTTTTTCTGTAATTCTGGTATCTTACCATATTTTATTTCAGCAGCTTTTGCTAAATTTCCTTCTCTTGTATATTGAGTTTCTTTTATATTTAAAGCTTCAAGTTCTTCTTTTAATTTTCTTGTTTCTTCAATCCTTCCTTTTTCATTATCCCATTGAAGTTTCATAGCATTGCGTTCTTCAGAAAGTTCAGATAATTCTTTTTCAAGTTTTTCTAATCTCTCTTTAGAAGCAGCATCATTTTCTTTTGAAAGAGCTTGTTTTTCTATATTAAGCTGTAAAATCTTTCTTTCAATTTTATCTAGTTCTGTAGGCTGACTGTCTATCTCTATTTTTAATTGGCTTGCAGCTTCATCCACCAAGTCAATAGCTTTATCAGGTAAGAATCTATTAGTTATGTATCTGTTAGATAAAACAGCAGCAGCAACTAATGCATCATCTTTTATTCTAACACCATGATGAACTTCGTATTTATCTTTCAAACCTCTTAATATTGAAATAGTATCTTCAACACTAGGCTCTTTACAATAAACTTGTTGGAATCTTCTCTCAAGTGCTTTATCTTTTTCAATATATTTTCTATATTCATCTAAAGTAGTTGCACCTATTGCTCTCAATTCACCTCTAGCTAATGCAGGTTTTAATAGGTTAGAAGCATCCATTGCACCTTCAGTAGCACCAGCTCCTACAAGAGTATGAAGCTCATCTATAAATAATATTATGTTACCTTCAGATTTTTCTATCTCTGTAATAACAGCTTTTAATCTCTCTTCAAACTCTCCTCTAAATTTAGCACCGGCAACCAAAGCGCCTAAATCCAAAGCTAATAATCTTTTGTTTTTAAGTCCGTCAGGAACATCTTGAGAAACTATTCTTCTAGCAAGTCCTTCAACAATAGCAGTCTTACCAACACCAGGCTCACCTATAAGTACAGGGTTGTTTTTTGTCCTTCTTGATAATACCTGCATAACACGTCTTATTTCTTCATCACGTCCTATAACAGGGTCAATTTTTTCAGCTTCTGCTAATGAAGTCAAATCACGGCAGTATTTATCAAGTGCCTGCATTTTAGCTTCTGGGTCTTGGCTATTAACACTTTGTCCTTTTCTTAAATCTTTTAATGCACTTAAAACTTCTTTCTTACTTATTCCGCTTTTTCTAAGCATGTCGCCGGCTTTATTATCAGCTTCAACAAGTGCTAAAAATATATGCTCTGTAGATACATATTGATCTTTCAAAGCATTAGCTTCTTTTTCGGCTTTTGCTAAAACTTTACCAGCATTAGTAGATAGATGCAGCTGTACTTTTTCACCTGTAACCTTTACATTTTCATCAAATAATCTTTGTGTTTTATCTATCAATGTATTTATAGGAACACCTATTCTTTCTACTAATGGCTGAATAAGTCCGTCCTCTTGTTTTAATAATGCTAAAAGTAAATGTTCGCTTTTTATTTCGTTATGGTCTTCACCATT
>CASEHG010000158.1 GCA_949287565.1 uncultured Brachyspira sp. | reverse complement strand
TAATAGTCAAGTTAGATTAATCAAACATTTAAATATTTTAATTAAAAATGTTTTTCAAGGTTAAATCAAAACATTTTAATTACTTAAAATGTTTTTTCTAAATTACATACAAACATTTTAATTACTTAAAATGTTTTTTCTAAATTACATACAAACATTTTAATTACTTAAAATGTTTTTTTACATATGCTATTATCTCGCTAGCATTTGCAATTTCTCTAGAAGAATTTCCAACTCTTATATAGAATTTTTCTTCTTTAGCACCCTGTTTATTTGTAATCTTAGTATATACAGGCTCTCTTCCCTTTCTTATATAAACAATACATATATCTTTACCGTCATGAGTTACAAAATCAATCCTTATACCCTCAGCAGAAAAAGCATTACCATAATAAGTTTCTATAAGCGTTCTCAAATGAAGCTCAAAAAAATCTCTATTAGGCTGTCTTAATGTAGAATAATCATGCTCAAGTCCTATTATTTCACCATCATTAGTAATACCTATAAATAATCTTCCGCCTTCAGTATTGCTGAATGCCGCAATGGACTTCATAATAACTTCTTCCAAAGCCTTATTTATTTTTTCTGTATTACTGTCATATCTCAATGTGGATTTAAACTCTACATTAGTATTTTCACCATCTTCTATAATCTTAGTTATATTCATATGATTTCTTTTCAATTCTTCAATCATTCTAATATAATGTATAGCGAGCATTACTATTATAACTATAGTAACAATTACAAATACAACCAAGAATAATATTATAGGTATTTGTATTTTATTTATTAAATCCTTTTCAGGAATGATTATGCCTATTTCTATATTATTATTAGCTACAGCAAAAGTACCTTTATATCCCCAATAATTATTATCTTTATATGAAACTTTTATCATATCTTCATTAGTTCCATCAAATTGTTCTGTCATAATATCAGCTATAATATTATAATCCAAATTATCTTTTAAAGTATTTGTAGAAGAATATGATATAGGAAAAGTAATTTTACTGTTTCCTGTGATAAGATATGCATGCATATTATCAATATCTCTAAGCTCTACATCGCTGAAGTTTACATTAAATTGAGAAATATATTCAAAAGCAACATTCTCATTAGCTATATATATTAAATGTATATAGGGTTTTCCTTCTTTTATGTAAAAAGAATCGATGCTAAGCTGTTCAAATGGTACAGATGAGTATTGATTGCTGCTGCTGTTCGTTACAATATGCCCGACGACTTTATATCCGTTTCCCTCTTTAGTAATAGACATATAGTTATTACCAACCTGCATAGCTGCTTTTTCTATAAATGTATGCTTTGGGAAGAAATTAGTTATTAAAATTTTATAAGCTTCCGGAGCCTGATTAACTATATCGAATATAGGAGTCATCTGCATAGAAAAATAGTAGGTAGGATAAAATATTTTAGAATATTCCTCTACTATTGAAGTTTTAACATCTTGAAAAAGAGATTTAAAAATAAATTTTATAGGTATAGGGTTTCTAACTCGCATATAAACCAAAACGATTATAAATAAGAACAAAATAGAAATAACCACATCTCTCAATATTCTATTTCTTAGTTCAGATTTAGAAAAAAATCTGCCAGATATAATCTTCATACCATATCCATTAATACCTATTATTGTATATAATAATATAACATATATACAAATATTATCAACCTATTTTATTTACATAAATAATGGCAAATAATATATGTATAATATGTAAAATACCATATATTTTAAAACTATAAATTTAAAGAATTCAAAAATTCTAATTTTCTTTCACTCTGCTCATTATCTCCGCCTTCATGTCCATTAAAAGTATAAACATTAATAGACTTCTCTCCTGCATAATTATTATAAGCAGCAAAAACTGTAGAAGGAGGACATAAAATATCCATAAGCCCTACAGAAAATAAAGCCTTAACTTTAGACCTCTTAGCAAAGAAAGCTCCATCAAAATATGATAAAGTTTCAAATGCTTTATTTTCATGCATTCTATTAGTTTTGCAAAATCTTGCTATTTCATTATAAGGCAAAGTATCTGTAATAGTACATGCCCTTTTATAATCGCATAAGAAAGGCACATCTATCATAGCAGCCTCAATTTTTTCTTTTTTAAGTGCTGAAAGTCCTAGAAGTGCAAGTGCTATGCCTCCGCCCTGACTAGTACCATTTATAGCAATTCTTTCTGTAAGAGGATGCTCCTTTGCAGCTTCAATAGATTTAACCGCATCTACAAAAACTCTTTTATAGAAATAGTCTTTTTTATCCAATATTCCCATAGTAAGAAAACCGTCAGCATGAGGAGTTGAACCTACAGGATCAGGAGTTGTTGCTCCGTTTCCACCTTCTGCTCCTTGTCCTCTTACCTCCATAACGAATATGCTGTATCCTGCTGAAGGAAAAAGCAAA
This sequence comes from uncultured Brachyspira sp., assembly GCA_949287565.1. Classification (GTDB taxonomy): domain Bacteria; phylum Spirochaetota; class Brachyspiria; order Brachyspirales; family Brachyspiraceae; genus Brachyspira. The sequence goes on along the minus strand of CASEHG010000158.1, from coordinate 3,515 downwards.
TGACTATTAGGATAATCTCTTCCGCCGCCGTACCCTGGATAATGCATTATACAAGTTAATTTTTCATTATTTTTCCTTGCATATTTAGGTGCTATATACCAGCCGTTTATAATATGCTTTGAATATCCTTTAAATGATACATTCCATACATCAAATAATTTTAAATGAGTATCTATTAAAGTATATTCAGCCTCTGTTTTATGATTATTTTCATTTAAAGTATTAAGCCAAAATTCATCAAAATCTTTAGGCTCTTCGCCGCTTCCTTTATATTTATAAAGTTCTTCTAAACTTAAATCAAAAAAAGCCATATAAAACCTCTATAACAAAAAATCAAATTAAACATAATTCATTTATTATGCTCTATAGTATATATATATTTTTTGCAATTTAAAGTATATATTTAAAAATTATCATTAGTTACTATAAATAATTCACCTTGAGGGATTACAATATAAGCCTCTTTATATTTAAATGCCTCATTTGTAAAGAAATTAGTACCCATCAAAAATGCTGTAGTAGATAAAGCATCAGCCTCTTCAGCATTAGTATGAACTATAGTAGCAGATATACTATTATAAGTAGGATATCCTATTTCTGCATCTATTATATGATGATAATTAGTGCCGTCCTGAGCAAAATACCTTTCATAATCACCGCTAGTTACTATAGTATAATTTGTGGATTGTAAAAGTCCCAAATATCCGTCAGCATCGTTTCTTGGATTTCTTATAGCTATTACCCAAGGTTTTCCCTTATTATTCACTCCATTAGCATAAGTATCTCCGCCGTAATCTATTAAGTAGTTTGTTATATTATATTCTGCAAATACATTTTTTAATTTTTCTATTATATAACCTTTACCATAAGAACCAAAATCAAATGTTAAAGGCTTTGACAATTTTAATATCTTTTTATTATCTTCATTAGTAATTATACTTACAGCAGAATAATCTATATTAGCCAAAGCATTGTCTATATCTTGTTTTAAAGGTACGGTTTGATTTTCTTTTACCCCAAATCCCCATAACTCTATTAGAGGCCTTACACTTATATCAAAAGATGGATTCAATTTTGAATATTTTAATCCTGTAGTAAATATATGTGCCATTTCATCTGAAATTTCTATTTCAGTTTTTCCCGACAAACTTTCTCTATTTATTATACCTATCTCGCTTGAAGTATTATATGGATTTAATATATTATCCATTCTGTTTATTTCATTTGTAATACTGCTTATAAGTTTATCTAAGTTTTTATCCGAAGTTTCTGCAGTTATATTGAGTATAGTGTCGCTTATTACTACTGTAGCCGTTATATATTTATCTTTTGACCTATAAAATGAAACAGCTATTATTAATGCCACAGCTATTATTGGTATAGAAAAATAAATCTTTTTTTTCATATTTTAATCTCTCATCATTCAAGTTATACGTATTTATTTATAAACCATTCATAAAAAATAATCGTAAAAGTAAATAATATTTACTATAACTAGATTTAATTTTATACAAACAATATTAAAGTACAATATGTTTTACAATATTCTTAATTTAATAACATTTTGTAAAAAAATTGTAAAAGAAGAGTAAATTCTATTGACATAAATCGTTTTTCTGCTATACTTATAATTGTAAAGATAATTTACAGGAGATTATTAAAATACAATTAAATTAAAGGAGATTCATTATGACAAAAAAATTATTAGCTTTATTAATATCTTTAACTATTCTTTCTACATCAAGCCTTTTTGCTGATTGGGTAGTACCAGCTTCAGCATTGCCTCAAAAAGCAAGAACTTTTATAAGAAGAGTTTATCCTAATGTACAGATATGGAAAGTTGAAAGAGACGGAGGTAAATTTGAAGTAAAATTGTCTAATGGAGCTTCTATAGATTTTACTCTTAATGGTAATTGGCTTAATATAGACGGAGAATATAACGGAGTACCTATGAGCGTTTTACCTCAAGCTGTAGCTAATACTGTTAGAAGAACTTATCCTCAAGCTAGAATGATAGATGTTGAAAAAGAATGGGGTAATTACAAAATAAAACTTAATAATATGATGGAATTATACGTAGCTGCTAATGGTCAGTTAATGGGTCAGCAATGGGACGATTAATAATAGATTAAGGTTTATGGAAATATTTTACGGCTTAAATGGTTTATGAAAACTATTGAGAGATGCTTTTTAATAAGCATCTCTTTTTTTATATATACTTAAATATTATCAAAACGCTTTCGCCATAAGTTTTTATATCATATTCCATAATACCGGATATTATATTTTTTAATTCTTCATTTTCTAAAAATTTCTTATAATAATCTGCCCCAAACTCTGCAGCTAAAACTCCATTATCATTTAATATATTTCTTTTGATTATATTATTTATAACATCAAAATATATCTTTGAGTGGTATGGCGGATCTAAATATATAATATCGAATTTATCATTAGTTTTTTTTACATAATCTTCAGCCGATACTCTTTTTATTTTATATATATTTTCATTATCATTGAATATAGCTTTAGCATTAGAAAATATAGTTTTTACAGCCTCTCTGTCTATTTCTATAAAAGCAACGAACTTTGCATTTCGGCTTAAAGCCTCAAACCCCATAGCACCGCTTCCGGAACATAGATCCAAAAAAGTTTTATTTTCTATATCAATTATATTAAAAAAAGCCTCTTTAACCTTACCCTGTGTAGGTCTGAAATCTCTTTTAGGAGTTATTATTTTTCTTCTCTTTTTATTTCCAGATATTATATGCATAAATTAACTACTCTTTTACAATATTTATAATAAAATATTTATTTATAAAGAACCCTGATTTGTGCAAATGCTGAACTAACATTTAAATAAAGTATTTTATCAGAGTTGCCCATAACAAAATTAGTTTCCCCAAAACTCACACTGTCGCCTGTAGGAAGTGAAACAGAACCGAAAGCACTTGAAGCCTTTATATGAACCTGTACCTTATCGCTTATAAAAACAACAGTATCTGAAAAAATTGTATTAATATCTATTGTTCTATTTCTATCTATTTCTAATTCGGATAAATCTATATTATCGGTTTTGAAATAAACGTTATATTTAGTTTTTTTATTTTTTGGTATGCTGTCCCTCACATAATGCATGCCAAATAGTATATAAACACCCAAAAATATTATTATCATACCTATAACCATTCTAAATATTGGCGTATATAATATAAACGGCATATTAACATTAAAGCAGTATCTTATAAGTACATATATTCCTGTACCTATGACAAATAGTCCCAAAAGTATTTTAGATGCATAAAATCCGTTTCCTACAACTATAGCACATCCCCAAACCATTATCAAAATAGCAACTATTATAGTAAATACAGGAGTATAAGCAAGTGCCGGAATATAAATATGAAAAACATATTGAAGCAGAATATAAGCACCTATCAATATTACAATGCTTCCTATTAAAAATCTGGAAAATATAAATTTCATAAATTAAAACCTAAAATAATTTTATTTAT
>CASEHG010000157.1 GCA_949287565.1 uncultured Brachyspira sp. | reverse complement strand
GATATAATGAAATATAATACTAAATTATTGGTAAGTAAAAAAATATTAGCTTTTAAAAACTATATCTAGAACAAATATTTTCTCATCTCTTCCAATAATTCTTTGTTTAATTCATAATCAGAATGCTTTGGTATAATAGAATCAATTATGCAATAAGGACAAATAGTAGTTAAATCATCAGCATCTTCAATAAAATCAGTTATAAGTTTAGGACTAAAAATACTTAAACAATAAAAACAACATCAAATATTTTCTTTCATTAATAATTATTTATGATTAGAAGATAATTTATGTATTTTTAATAGTTCTTCAGCTGTCATTTTATTAATCTTTCATTCTTTTTTTGATAATTTTTATTAAAACAACACATACTAATATAGCAATAATAAAAGGCACTGCAAAAATAAAAGAAACACTAGGAGGAGCAGAAGCCCCGTCAAATTTAACAGCATAATACATGTAACCGTAATTGAAAGCAACTACAGTAACCATCATATAAGAAAATAAATAAGCTATAATTTTAATAGTTTTTATGATTCTTTCTTTATTATTCATTTATAAATCTCTTTTATTTAAAGATTAAAGTATTAAGATTTTAAATATAAAAAATCCCAACAGAAATCAATCTATTGGGATAAATATATAATATATACCCGGCAACGTTCTACTCTCCCGTAAAGCTACCCTTACAGTACCATCGACGATGAAAGGCTTAACTGCCGTGTTCGGAATGGGAACGGGTGTATCACTTTCTCTATGGTCACCGAAATAATATTAGCAAATTAAAAGAACAATTTTTAATCTCTTTGCCAGATATATAAGAGCGTAGATGTCTCATTCTACTCTTTATTATAATTTCCTTATTTAAGAAGAAAACGATAATATGGTCAAGTCATTGGTCTGATTAGTGCTGCTCAGCTAAACAGGTATTTCTTCCCTGCTTACACTTGCAGTCTATCAACGTCGTAGTCTCCAACGAAACTCATAGGGAAAGTTAATCTTGAAGGAGGCTTCCCACTTAGATGCTTTCAGCGGTTATCCCGTCCGCACATAGCTACTCTGCGATGCTCTTGGCAGAACAACAGATACACCAGCGGTGCGTTCATTCCGGTCCTCTCGTACTAAGAATGACTCTTCTCAACTTTCCAACGCCCACAACGGATAGGGACCAAACTGTCTCACGACGTTCTGAACCCAGCTCGCGTACCGCTTTAATTGGCGAACAGCCAAACCCTTGGGACCTGCTCCAGCCCCAGGATGCGATGAGCCGACATCGAGGTGCCAAACCTCCCCGTCGATATGAACTCTTGGGGGAGATAAGCCTGGTATCCCCGGAGTACCTTTTGTCCGTTTAGCGATGGCCCTTCCACTCGGGACCACCGGATCACTAAGACCTACTTTCGTACCTGCTCGAGATGTCTCTCTCGCAGTCAAGCCACCTTATGCCTTTATACTCTACTACCGATTTCTATTCGGTTTGAGGTGACCTTTGCACGCCTCCGTTACTCTTTAGGAGGCGACCGCCCCAGTCAAACTACCCGCCTGACAATGTCCGGCTGCCGGATAACGGCTAACCGTTAGAATCCCATTTTGCGAAGGATGGTATTTCAACGATGGCTCCATGAAAGCTGGCGCTCCCACTTCAAAGCCTCCCATCTATCCTACACATCACAAAACAAAACTCAATGTCAAGTTATAGTAAAGGTTCACGGGGTCTTTCCGTCCTGTTGCGGGTAATCAGCATCTTCACTGATAATTCAATTTCACCGAGTTCTTCCCCGAGACAGTGCCCGGATCGTTACACCATTCGTGCAGGTCGGAACTTACCCGACAAGGAATTTCGCTACCTTAGGACCGTCATAGTTACGGCCGCCGTTTACTGGGGCTTCAATTCGAAGCTTCGCTTACGCTAACCTCTCCTTTTAACCTTCCAGCACTGGGCAGGTGTCAATCCCTATACATCCATTTACATGTTTGCAGAGATCTGTGTTTTTGTTAAACAGTCGGCCAGGCCTTTTCACTGCGACTCTCCTCTCAATATTGCTACCAAGATTCAAGCGTCTCTTTTTCCGAAGTTACAAGACTAATTTGCAGAGTTCCTTAGGGAAGATTATCTCGAGCGCCTTAGAATACTCATCTCACCCACCTGTGTCGGTTTGCGGTACGATTATGACATGCCTAACCTTAGAAATTATTTCTCGACAGCCTAGCTCATGCAACTTCCTGAACCCGAAAGCCCAGTCACTATCCAGCCTCAACCTTAAAGAAGCAAGCATTTGACTCACCTCAAGTCTAAACTGTTTGACGTTATCTACCAATCTAACGCGTACATAAACAATCTGTGTCATTCCATCGAAACATATCATAGTACAGGAATATTTACCTGTTTCCCATCGACTACGCTTTTCAGCCTCATCTTAGGGGTCGACTAACCCTAGGCAGATTAGCTTTACCTAGGAAACCTTGGGTTTGCGGCGAACGGGTTTCTCACCCGTTTTCTCGTTACTCATGCCTGCATCCTCACTTCTTATACCTTCAGCCCACCTCACGATGAACCTTCAACGGCTTAAAGAACGCTCTCCTACCAATTATAGATTAACTCTATAATTCCCTAGCTTCGGTACTATGTTTGAGCCCCGTTACATTTTCGGCGCAAGAACACTCGACCAGTGAGCTGTTACGCACTCTTTAAAGGAATGGCTGCTTCTAAGCCAACCTCCTGGCTGTTTAAGTATTCTCACATCCTTTCCCACTTAACATAGATTTTGGGACCTTAGCTGAGGATCTGGGCTGTTTCCCTTTTGACAATGACGCTTATCCGCCGCTGTCTAACTGCCATGTTCTTAACTTACGGTATTCGGAGTTTAGTTGGGTTTGGTACTCGGTTAGGAGCCCTAGTCCATTTAGTGCTCTACCCCCGTAAGTAAACACATAACGCTGCCCCTAAAGACATTTCGGAGAGAACCAGCTATCTCCAAGTTTGATTAGCCTTTCACTCCTACCCACAAGTCATCCAAAGCCTTTTCACGGCCACTGGTTCGCACCTCCATTCGATGTTACTCGAGTTTCGCGCTGCTCATAGGTAGATCACTTGGCTTCGGGTCGTATAGCACGCAACTAATTTCGCCCTATTAAGGCTCGCTTTCACTACGACTACAAGGCTATTACCTCTTAATCTTGCTACGTACTATAAGTCGCAGGCTCATTCTACAAAAGGCACGCCATCAGGCCATCTACTATTGCTAGCAGGGTACCCTCTGACTACTTGTAAGCTTAAGGTTTCAGGTTCTATTTAATAACCCTCAACGGGAGACTTTTCACCTTTCCCTCACGGTACTCTACACTATTGGTCACTGGTTAGTATTTTGCCTTGGATAGTGGTCTACCCAGATTCAAACAGGGTTTCACGTGCCCCGCCCTACTCAGGAACGATAAAACCTTGTCTATATGATTTCGTGTACAGGACTATCACCCACTATGGTCTGCTTTTCCAAAACAGTTCCACTATCATATAAAGCAAAGTCGATGCATGTAAGTACATCACTTACCGCCCTACAACACCATAATAACAACGCCTTACAACTTGACATTATTATGGTTTAGGCTCTTCCCCTTTCGCTCGCCACTACTTAGGGAATCTCAATTTTGATTACTCTTCCTCCAGGTACTTAGATGTTTCAGTTCCCTGGGTGTCGCCTCATACACCTATGGATTTAGTGTATGATACAGAAGGTTTACTTCTGTAGGTTTTCCCATTCGGTGATCTACGGATCATAGAATATTTGCTTCTCCCCGTAGCTTATCGCAGCTTGTCACGACCTTCATCGCCTTCCAGTGCCTAGGCATCCACCTTAAGCCCTTACTTACTTGACCATATTATCCTTTTCTTCTCTTATATAGAAGCTAAAGCTAATATATCAAATTGAATGAGACTTTTAGCTAATTAAAGCTGTTTCTTATCTAATTCTTTAGTAACGCTCCGCTTAATTGTTTCTACTCTAAGACACACAATCTAATTGTGTTTTCTTTATCTAGTGAAGATTTTTATAATTGCTGATTTCCGTCTTTATATTGGAAATTACTTTCTAAAAATCTACGCTCTCATATATCTGTCAAAGATCTTAAGTTTTTCATTTTCAGTTGGTGTTTCGTTTATTTCGTTTTGTTTTTTGTTTCTCATCAACTGTTTTGTTATTATAGCATACAGTTAGAAAAACACAATACTTAAAAAGCCTTATTTAAGCCAAAAAAAGCAAATATTTTTAAAATATCTAGTTATATCATACATTTTATACAAAATCTAAGAGCTAAAAAATTAAAAACGCAAAAAAGCCTTTTTTGACACCCAAATTTTTTCAAAAATCCCAGAATTTCATTGAAATTTGGGAAGAATTTTGGAAATTTTTTATTAAAAAAACAAAATTACTGACAAATTTGGGATTTTTTTTATTAAAAATTCAAATAACTAGCATATTTTAGAAAAATAATATATAATTTTTTTTAAAATTACTAATAAACATTTGAAAAGAGAGTTATTAATTATGAGTGTAAACATTGAAGAAAATGGAAATTTAAAATTAAGTACTGGAAATATTGTTTTTTATGAAGGAGAAAATGTAAAAAACATATCAATCGTTACAAAAGGAGAAATAGATGTTTATATTTCTTCTAAAGAAATTCTAGGTATAGAAGATGAAAATGAAGTTATGAGATATAGCTGCAGATTATTTTCAATTCCTAAAAATATTATGCTTGGTATTGGAAGTTATAAATCTAATTCTAAATATATGTTTTCTTTTAAAGCAAAAGATAATACTGAAATATATGCTGTAAAAACACCAAATCAAGAGTATGTAAAAAGCTTTTTTAAAATTAATAAACCATATCTTACAAGTATGTATCATTCTATAGCATATATGATACTTAAATCCTATGAAGAATATATCAAAGTTAAAAAAATAAACTCTGATATAAAAATAATATCCTCAAATCTTGCTGTTATATATTTCAATTTACAGCAAAACAAATCGAAAAATATAAAATCAGAAATCTTTAAAAGATATAAAGAAATTTATGATGATTCAATAAACTCTGGTTTTAATTTTCCTGCTTCTTTTGATGTAGATTTCATAAGATCAGATCACTCTGAAATATATATGCATAATAAAAATCAATTAATAGAAAATACAGAAAAATTAGAATTTGAAATTGACTATGTAAGAAGATTTTTAACTATGCCTAAAGAAATTAAAAATCAGTTCTTCACATATGATGAAAATATGAGTTTAGATGCTTCTCATATGCTATATGAAAATTTAAAAAAGATATCATCTCTATTAAAAAATGAAATAGTTGAAGCCATAGAAAATATATTATTCTTATCTTCAAATGAAGATGAATCTTTATTTGGAGAGTATACTAAAACTGCTCTTGATTTAGATAAACAAGGAAAAGATAATGAAGTATGGGTTAAATATATAAAATTCATGTCTAATATTATAAAAGATATATACAATAAAATTAAAACTGAATACGATTATGATTTACACATAGATGTTGATGAAATAGATTCGATATTAAGAAGAATATCTGCAAACTCTAATGCTTCATCTGAAGATAATATCATTGCTGGAATAGATGAGATTGATAATATAAAAGTTACTTTAGGATTTGAACAATTACCTGAAGAAGTAAAAAATCCTACTAAAAAATTAATAGAAATGTCTGCTATCGATGAAACTAAAGCTAAAAATTTCATGAAATCTTTACAGGCATTTAGAAAATTAAGAGATAAATTCAGCACCGATGATGATGTAAGAAAAATAAGAAGAGGCGTTTCAAGTGTATTCTTTGAAATATATAAAGAAATTGCTAAAAGAGCAATAATAAACGGAGATAACAATAAACTTATAAAAATGTTTTTAAACTTCGGTTATATGGATGATCAGCTTCTTACTCCTAATCAAATAATGGATCTTTATGAAATAAAAGATAAAAGCAAAACTAAAAGAATTAATGTATTTTATATAGACGAATGGCTTCAAAAAATTTATGATAAAGAGGAGCCGCCTTCTGTTAATGGATTCGGTCAGGATTATAGAGAAGCTTTGAGAGAATTAAAAAAACGCGGTACTATCAATGATAAAGAATTAGAAGATCATTGGGAAAGTTCATCAAAAAGACTTGAATATGAAGTTGATAACATGATTGAAACTACTCATAGATTATGTTACGGACAAGTTAGTGTATACTTCCCTATACTTCACAAAGATATGATAACTAAAGACTTTGAAAGAGCGCTAATAAGAAGAGATTTCATGGAAAAATCTATCAAAGAAATAACTGATATAGATTTTTCAGCATTCTACAGAGAAGTTTTATATAAAAATAAAGAGTTAAACATAGAAAAAGAATTAGTTATGCAGGAAGTATTGCCTAATATAATACTTATGCCTACATTCGGTTCAAGAGCTATAATGTGGGAAGAACTTTCAACCAGACAAAAAAATAGTACTGGAAGATTCTTATTCCCTATATTTACTTCTGAAGAAATAGATACTTTACTAATACCTACTATAGGTGCTTTCAGATGGGAATTATGTAAAACTATGCTTGGACCTGCTTGGAATGATATTACTCAAATGTCAATTACTTCTGAGTACAGCGATTATGTTCAGTTCTATAAGAAAAACAGAAACCTTTCTGATGAAGCTAAGGAAAAATTAAAAGTACAAATAAAAAAATGCAGAAACAATCTAAGAGAAGTATTTGTAACAGATTATAACTTATGGATAAGATATGAAAGCAAAGGTATTATGAGACTTAATAGAGTTGCAAGAGGAATATTATACAGACAAGTACCATTTGCTAAAGACATAAGAGTTGAACTTGAAAAACAGCCTATGTATACAGAAATAGCTAACAGATTCAAAAACATAAGAAATAAAAAGGCTACTGAATTAGAAAACAGATATTTCAAATTTACAAAAACAGGAAATCCTCTTCCAGATGAATTACAGCATCATATAGATTTCTACAAAAATATGTAAAAATTCAGACTGTAAAAAATATTACTAAAAAAATAAGGGCTTGAATAAATAATTTATTCAAAGCCCTTTTTATTAATATTTATTTTTTAAACTATAAGAATATCAATTACAAATTAATTTCTAAATAATAAACTATCAATAACTTAATTAAAAACTTATAACTTTATCATTTTTCTAAAGTCATATAATCATTACTAGCTTATCAGCAATCATCATTTATTAACTCTTCTGCAATAATCTGTACTAAATTTATAAAAAACTTAACATATTACAATAAACAATTATAGATTACAAAATATATTAAATAAAAAAATGATATTATTTTTTATATATCTGCGTAAATATTACTCTAGATTATATCAATATTTTATTTCATATATATCATCAAAACATAAAAAAGACATACCCTATAATAGTATTTATTTTTCAATTATATTTTTAATAATACTCTATCCTACATTACTACAACAATAATAATTTTTGAAATTAAAAAAATAATAAATATAATTTTTTCACTATCATTTTCTGAAGAATCATTTTGAATTAAAGCTCTGCGATTAAAATAAATTTAACATTATAATAATTTTTATTACCACAATTATAACAAAAATTATATAACTTATATTTATAAATTAAAATATTTAGATACATTTTTTATAATATATGCATTTTTGAATGTTATAGTAAAAATTAAATATTATTCCATTTTTATTTCTGATATAATTGTGCTATTAATATAAATTATATTAAAAATCATATATTTGATTTTATATGCTCCAGCAAAATTTAAGCATATTAGTTAAATTTTCATTACTTCCAAGTTTTACATTATTTTGGTTTTAAACATTACAATCTTTTATATTGCTTTCATAAAAAGCTGAAGTAAAATAGAGTGCCTCTTCATACTATTCATAATATTGGCAGTTAAAATATAATTCTTTTTTGTAAAGTAACTATCAGTACATTTATAGATTCACTTTATTTCTTATCATTTCAGTTTATTTGATGATTTTTAGTTATAACTCTTATTTTTTTTATATACAAAATTAATAATATTAACTTTATCATTTGAAGTATTATCAATAAGACTTTCTCAATTAGAACAAAATTTTATATTATCATAATTTTT
>CASEHG010000156.1 GCA_949287565.1 uncultured Brachyspira sp. | reverse complement strand
GCATTAGAAAATATAAATAAAAATAAAAATCTTCTCATAATATATGGATATGGATTAGGATATACTTTAAAATATCTTCTTGAAAATATTGATGAGTATTTTAATAAAGAAATTATAAAAACTCTTAAAATAATAGTTGTTATAGAGGATGCTGCAGTTTTTAAATATTCGTATTATAACATATATAACACTGATAATAATAATATATTTTTCATATATAAAGATGATAGTATTAATTATGTTAATAGCATAATTGATTATAAAAGTATAAACGGTATTAATTTAGTTCTTCTTCCATCGCTTACCAAAGAAGAAAAGGATAATGCAAATATATTTTATACTCAGATATTAAATATAATGGAGAAGGAAATATCCAATATATTTACTAATATGTATTTTGAAAATATATGGACTAAAAATATAATATTTAATAGTGAGTATATAAATAAATCATCAGATATAATTCATTTTAAAAATGCATTCAAAGGATTCAAAGCATTGCTTATATGTCCTGGTCCTACATTAAAGCATAGCATAGAATATATAAAAAAAGAAAGAGAAAATTTATTTATTATATGTGTAGATACTAGTTATAGTGTATTATGTAAACATGGTATAATTCCTGATTTTGTGATTACTGTAGACGGAGGATTTTTTAATTCTTTAGATTTTGTTTATGAGAATAGAGAATTTCCATATTTAGTTATGGATATAGCGGCAAATAAAATAATACCTAGAAATATAAATGCTGATATTATAAGATTTACTTCATCTGAAAATTTAGGAATAATAAAATATATTCAAGGCTTCACTGAATTATCATGCCTTACAACTTCAAGTACTGTGGCAACTACTATGATAGATTTTGCTAATTATATTGGTTTAGATGAAGTATTATTAATAGGCTTTGACAATAGCTATCCTTTTTATGAGAGGCATATAAAACATGCACTTTCTTATGAATATATGGTGAATAAAACTAATAAATTAAAAACTTATGAATCATACTATTTTAATGTCATAAAAAATAATACTAATATAGATAATTATCCGCCTACAGAATTTGTGTTTGAAAGTCAGATGGAATACTTTAATCAATTCAGAGATAGATATTCAAATATGAAGATAAAGAGGATTACTAAAGAAGCTGTAAAGATAGATTCTATAGAAGAGGGTTGTATTGAAAATTTTTCTGTTGATAATATAAGAGAGAAGGCATTGAATATTGCTAATAGCATATATAAAAAAGATAGTGATACTGATATAAAAAAAGCATATATAGAATTAAAAAATACATTAGAAGAGTTCAGAAATATTTTATCAAGCACATACAATAATATAAATAATAATTTGAATAATATAGATGAATTATACAATGAAACTATGAATCTTGTAAAAGAATATCAGAAAAAAGCAAGCATACTTCAAACTATTCTCTCAGCAACTATACTTATGTGCGAGAGGGGAGAAAGAGAAACTAGAGAAAAGTTAATATTTCTTATTGCTGAGAGTTTGAGGAATGTGAATTACTTTTTTACTAGAATATCTTTGATTATAGAAAAATTATAAAGTGAATATAAAATGAAAATTATTTATGAAGATGATTATTTTATTGCCATTAATAAAGAAGCCGGAGTAGAAGTTGATAATAATTTAATAGAGATAATAAAAAAAGAATATACTCATATTGATAATTTATATTTAGTTCATAGAATAGATAAATTTACTTCAGGAATAGTTATTCTTGCAAGAGATGAAGAAACTAAAAAATATTTTGAAGAATCTTTCAAAGATAAAAACATTAATAAAGTATATCATGCTATAGTTCAGGGAAAAGTAGAAAAGGAAAAAGGTACAATAGATATATCAATAGGCATTGACAAAAAAAATCCTAATAAAAGAATTCCATTGTCAGTAAAAGAAGGCGGAGAATCAGCAATAACTCATTACAAGGTTTTAAAAAGGTTGAATGAACATACTTTGCTTGAGTTAAAGCCTTTGACAGGAAGGACTCATCAAATAAGGGTGCATCTTTCATATATTGGACATCCTATAATAGGCGATAAAATATACTCAAAAAATGCTGATATTTATAAAATGAAAGGTTTTGCTTTAATTGCTAAGGAGATTCATTTTGTTCATCCTTTCACAAAAAAAGATGTTAATATAGATATAAAATACAATAAAGAATTTTTAATAAGACTAAAACTACTAGAATCATCAAAAAGAATATAATTGCAACATTTTTTTATTGACTTTTTTTTTAATAATTATATATTTTCTTTAAATAATTTTATTTAATAATTATTTGTAATTTTTACATAAAATAATTGTTTAAGGAGTTAAATATGACAGTTACATTTCAAGGTGCAACACAAAATTTAGAAGGTTCTCAATTAACAGTTGGATCTAAAGCTTTAGATTTTACAGTATTAAAAACAGATTTAAGCCCATGGTCTTTAAAGGATGCAGGTGATACAGTAAAAATCATTTCTTCTGTACCATCTTTAGATACACCAGTATGTGATATACAAACTAAAAGATTCAATAAAGAAGCTGCTTCTCTTAAAGGAGTAACAGTTGTAACAGTATCAGTTGACTTACCATTCGCTCAAGCTAGATGGTGTGCTGCTGCTAATGCTGATTCTCATATCGTAGCTTCTGACTACAATCAAAAAGATTTCGGAAGAAAATTCGGTACTTTATTAAAAGAATTACAACTTCTTACTCGTGCTGTATTTGTATTAGACAAAGACAATGTTGTTAAATACGTTCAATATGTTCCAGAAATCACTAATGAACCAGATTATGAAGCTGCTTTAAATGCTGCTAAAGCTCTTTTATAATTTTTGATTGAATTATAATTGTAAGGCATATCTTTAATGATATGCCTTTTTTATTTTTTATAAAAAGCATTAAAATTTATTAATATTTTATAATAAAAATAATGTAGTTTTAATAAAAAAATTTGACTGTTTTAATATTTTATTATATTATAATATAGTATTATTTTTGATAAGGAAATATTTATGGGTTTTTTATCTAATATATTAAAGATATTGACTGAATCTTCAAATTCAGGTCCAAGAGAAAATCTTTATAAAGCCACATATAGTTATAAAGATGATGCAGGTAAAAAAAGATATGCTACAGAAAGTATTAAGGCATATAATAAAACAGAGGCAATAAATAAATTAGTCATGAAGTATGGTATCAGTTTAAAAATACAAAAAATAAAATTTGTAGAAAGATTATAGTTCTAACAAATAAAAATTATTTTTGTATATGTAATATAATTTAAATATGGAGTAAAAATATGAGTATATATGACTACACAGTAAAAGATGCTGAAGGTAAAGATGTGAAATTAAAAAAGTATGAAGGAAAGGTATTACTTATAATTAATACCGCTACTAAATGAGGATTCACAAAACAATATTCTGCGTTGCAGGATTTATACAAAAAATATAAAAAGGATGGTTTTGAAATATTAGACTTTCCTTGCAATCAATTCGGCGGACAGGCTAAAGAACCAATTGAAGAAATTGCTGAGTTTAGAAAGGAGAAATACGGCATTACTTTCAAGCTATTTGACAAAGTTAAAGTTAATAGTAAAAATGCTGATCCTTTATTTACTTATTTAAGAACTGAAAAGCCTACTGAAGAAGGCGTTGATAAAATAAGATGGAATTTCGGTAAGTTTTTAATAGATAGGCAAGGAAATATAGTTGGACGCTATGATCCTAGAGTAAAGCCTGAAGAACTTGATGAGATAGTAGCCGAATTATTAAAAAAAGAATAAAAAATTAAGAGCTTTTATATATTGTTATATAGAAGCTCTTTTTATTTTAAAAATAAATTCAAATCTATTATAGTTTTTTTATTATTATTTATACATAAAAAACTTGCTTGCTATTTATGTCTAGTAAATAAATTTACTAGACGCTTACAAGTTTTTTATTTCTTTAATTTATTCATAAAAAAATTATTCGCTCGCTATGCGTACCTTCGGTAAAATATATAACAAATGACCCTGTCCGCCTTTGACGAATTTGTTATATGCTCATAATTTTTTTATTTCTTCTATCATTTATAAAAAACTTGTTCGTTAATAAACTCCTGACATTCTAACGAATATCAGGAACTCACAAGTTTTTTATTTCTTCTATCATTTATAAAAAACTTGTTCGTTAATAAACTCCTAACATTCTAACGAATATCAGGAACTCACAAGTTTTTTATTTCTTCTATACTTAATCCTGTGTTTTCACTTATGATTTTTATATCTATGCCTGCATTTTTTAAGCTTTTAGCTATAGATATTTGCTGTTCCTTCTTACCTTGTTCTATACCTTTTTCCATTCCTTGTTCTATACCTTGTTCTATACCTTTCTTAATTCCTTCTTCAATTCCTAATCTTCTTTCTTCATCAAGCATTATTTGATTACCATATAAATACGCTTCTTTCTTTTCATATTCCATCATCATTAATTTACTTTTGACAAAATTATTATATTTTTTTTGTACTTCTTCCATTATAGGTTTTTCTTTTACTATTTCAGACATAGAAGCCTCCAAATTTTTGCTTGTAAACATTTTTAACCAGCAATTTAAATCTTTAGTTAATATGTTTTTCTTGAATTTTTTTAACTCTATTATATGTATTTGTAAATGATCGGTTAATAACTTTTTATTATTCATTTCATAAAGCATATAGCAGGAATGTATATTTTTACTTTTATCTAAATTGAAATTGAGTAAATTAATACTTATAACAGGAGTAAGTTCATCATATTTTTCACCATGTTTTAATAATTTACTATAATTAGCAGCCCAATAATAAAGTATTCTTTCTGGGAATCTTGAATTACCTTGTAACTGAATTTCTATTATAACAACTGAACCGTTTTGTGTAATACATTTAACATCTAGGCGTCTGCCCACCTTCGGTGCAATAGTCTCTTTTAAATTTCTATTCTTTTTCAAATTAAGGCGACTGCCCGCCTTCGGCGATGGGGTTAAAATTTCAACAGAACGAAAAGTCTTCATATTAGCATTAATCATTATAGAATTAATAAAATCTAAAAGTATACCTTCACTGCTTCTCTTATCTGTGAAAAGATATCGTATAAAATAATCATTTAAAGGATTAAAATATTTTATTTGTTTTATATTTGATTTCTTTTCCATATACCTATTATAATAAAAACATTCCAATTTGTCAAAGTCTGATAGTTTTGATTTATAATATTATTAATAAAATAATCAATAAATATTCTTTTTTAAATAAGGCTTTAATTTTTCAAAAGATATTTCAAAATCATCAAGTGCTCTAACAACATGAGGAAGCTCAAACCTTATATGCAAATTAATGCCGTCAGAATATCTGGTAATTGCAACATTTCTTGACATTAAAGTTTCAGCATAATAACTATCAGATTTATTTATTACATCAATAGTAAAATCATCTTCTCCAATTTCTTTATAATGTTTATCTATTTCACTTTGCAAAGCTTTTCTAAATTTATCGCTGTCATTTACGAAATCTGATAAAGTTAATATTTTTATTTCTAATTTATTAATATCTAATGTAAAATGTGATATTGCAGTATCAGGATATGCTCCTCCATAATAGTATTCTCTACTGCTTGTATAACATAAAATATTATCATTAAAAAATTTGTTATAAAAATTATAAAAATTAACTTCGTGAAAAATTTCTTCATTAAAATTTATTTTAGCAATATCATCATTAATCTTTTTAATCATCTCATTGGTATTGTTTATTTTGTTTATGATTTCACCTTCATATATAGATGATTTTAAATTTTCTATATAAAGTGCAGATAAACCATAAGTTTTATCTTTATATTCTTTAGAAACAGATATATCATAGACTGTATGTATTTTATCCCCTAAAGGTTTTACAGTTTCTATATTACAGCTTAATTTTTTATTGTTATTTTGCCAGCTTCCTTTTAAATTAATATTCTTTTTGCCGTTTCCTAAATTAATAATATTATTTAACTGACTGCTATTTATTTTAAAGCTGAATTCTTCTTTTTTATTAGAATTATCATAATCAAAGGCAGTAAATTTAATAGTATTTTTATCCATTTCTCCGCTTATAGGTATTGGAGTATTAACATTATTATATTTATAATATCCATCTATATTAGACTTTTTATTTTCTGTAATATTATCAGGATCTTGAATATGTATATTTATTGTAATAGGATATTTATCAATGCTTCCTTCAAGAGTAAAAAATAAATGCTTTGTTATATTGGTAGTATCAGCAAAAGCAGATATGTATATTATATTAAGTAATAACATTATAAATATTTTTTTCATAAACCTAATCCTTATTATAAAATAGATGCAGATGGATTATATAATATATTTTGACAATTGGCAATTTTCTAGTATAATTGATATGTTTTAATTAATTTATAAAGGGCATTGTTATGAATACAAAAATAGAAATATGTGTTGATTCTGTTCAGTCTTGCATAAATGCTGAAAAAGGCGGAGCTGACAGACTTGAGCTTTGCGGCAATATGTTTGAAGGAGGCACTACTCCTAGTTATGGTGTTTTAGAATTAGCAAGAGAAAAAGTAAATGCTCCAATATATGCAATGGTTCGCCCTAGAGGCGGAGATTTCTGCTATGATGATATTGAATTTGAAATAATGAAAAAAGAAATAAAACTCATGAAAGAATTAAAAATTGATGGAATAGTATTCGGCATACTTACAAAAGAGGGTAGAGTTGATAAAGAAAGATGTTCTAAATTACTAGATTTATGGGGAAGCAGTAAAGTTACTTTTCATAGGGCGATAGATGTAAGTTCTGATTTAAATAAAGCATGTGAAGATATAATATCATTAGGTTTTGAGAGAATACTCACTTCCGGAGGCGAGGCTAATGTTATGAGCGGTATAATAAAATTAAAAGAATTGGTTGAAAAATATAATGATAAAATAATAATAATGCCAGGAAGCGGAATAAATGAAAGGAATATTGAATATATAAAAGATACTGTAAAAGCTAATGAATATCATATGACAGCAAATAAAACAGTTAATAGTTTAATGGAATATAGAAATGAAAATGTATTTATGGGTGCTGCTTTAAGACCTCCGGAGTTCAGTGTTAAATATACCGATGAAAACAAAGTGAAGAATATAAAATCAAAGTTATAATATGAATACTAAAAAACATGATTTAATTTCAGCATTAAAATATGCATTTCCTTATACTATACCTGTTCTTGTAGGGTATATATTTTTGGGTATGGCTTATGGTGTACTCATGAAAGCTAAAGGTCTTGATACTTGGCTTGCAGTTTTTTTAAGTTTATTTGCATATTGCGGAAGCATGCAGTATACAGCTATTAATTATTTATTTTTAGCTCCTTTTAATCCCCTATACGCTTTTATACTTACATTAATAGTTAATTCAAGAGTAGGGTTTTATGGAATATCTCTTGTATCAAAATTTCAAAATACAGGAATTATAAAACCTTATTTGATGTTTGCTTTAAGCGATGAAACTTTTTCAATACTATGTTCTGCTGATATACCGGAAAATATCAATAAAAACGCATTTCTTTTCTTTGTGTCTTTCATAAATCATATGTATTGGAATATAGGTACATTGTTAGGCTGTTTAATAGGCTCTTTTATAACTTTCAATACTAAAGGGCTTGATTTTGTTTTAACTGCTTTATTTGTTGTGATATTTACAGAACAATGGCTTGAAAGTAAAGATCATAGAGGTGCTTTGATTGGGCTTATTTGTTCAATACCTATTTTAATATTTAAAACTAATATATTTATAATACTTGCTATGGTATTAATATTCATATCTATAAGCGTAGTTTATAAATATAATAATGAAGACGGAAAAATATATGAATAATACAGAAATGTTAATAACTGCTTTAATGATTGTAATTGGAACTGCTTTCCTTAGGTTTCTTCCTTTTCTCATAATAAATAAATCATTATCTGAAAATAAATATGTTCAGTTTTTAGGTAAAGTACTTCCTTATTCTATGATAGCACTTCTTGTGATATATTGTCTTAAAGATATCAATATAATAAAATTTCCTTATGCCATACCTGAATTAATATCTATAGCAGTTATAGTGGTTTTGCATATAATAAAAAGAAATGTACTTATAAGTATAGGAGCAGGTACTGTACTTTATATGTTTTTGGTTCAGGTGATATTTGTATAATAAATTTATTCTGAAATATTATTATTATGATGATGAAAAATATTGTTAAATAACTGAAATCTTTTTTTAGGGCTGAATATTAGTATAACTTGTCCTTTTATGTCTTTTTCATCTATAAGCCCGAAATATCTGCTGTCCTCACTCACTTTTATATTATCACCTAAAACAAAATACTGATTATTTCCTAAAATATATAGTCCATTATCTTCATTTGAAAATATATAATATTCATGCTCTATAAGTTTATCATTTAAATAAAGTCCGCCGTCTTTTATTTCTACTTTATCGCCTTCTGTTCCTATAACTCTTTTTACAAGATTGGTATCATTATAATTGAATACTATAACATCAAAGTTTTTAATTCTATTAAATACGAAATTTTTTTTCAAAAGAAGTATCTGATCTCCTTCAAAAAAAGTAGGCTCCATAGATTTATTAGTAACAATATAAGTATCAAAGAAAAATATTCTAATGAATCCTGCTATCAAAATGGCGCTTAAGGAAGCCAATATTATTTCTAAAATTTGTTTTTTATTCATCATAATTGAAATATTGTTAATTAATAAAAAATTAAAAATTTTTAATATAATAAGAAAAAGCCTCTTTTGCAGATTCAAAAGCTATTTTTTCAAAATCAATATCTTCTCTTTTTATAAAAATAACTTTAGAAGCATCATCATTTGGAGCGGTATTTGGTATATAATCTAATTTTGAATAAAAGAATATATCTGTTGTAACATACATAATACCATCATATATATATTCATTAGATCCGCTCATTAAAAAGTCTATATCATTCAATTTTATATTTGTTTCTTCAAGAACTTCTCTTACGGCACTATCCTCAACTCTTTCATAAGGTTCGCAAAAACCTCCAGGCATATCTATATAACCTTTTTTTGGTTCTATTCCTCTTTCAACGAATACTATACCATTAGGAGTTTCTATTACAACTCCTACGGCAGTTGAAGGATTAGTAAAATATGTTCTTTTGCATTTTGAGCATTGAAAGATTTTTATATCATTAAAAATAAAAGAATCTTTTTCACCGCAATAAGGGCAATATTTAAATTGATATTTAACATGTTCTTTTATTTTTAAAGCATTTATAAAATTATCATTAGTATGTTCTTGCATAATTTTTATTAATATAATATGAAGCTATATTTTTAGCTTTGCATATAAATACATCAGACTGTCCCCATATACCAAAAGGTGCTTTTTCAAAAGATACATTTTGAATATTAGTAACGTTCACGCTTTCATAATTATAATCATTAGGATCAACATTATAAAAATCGTATATATAATAATAATCAACATTCATATCTTTCATTTTTTCATCTATTAAAGTTTCCATTTCTTCTATAGTATTTGCCACTATATAATAAGTAGATATAAATGTTCTTTTTTGGCATTTACCCAAACCCTTTACTGTAACATTCCACCACTTTGGGGTTTTTATAATATTATTAACATCATTTAAATTGATAGTGGTGAATCCATAAGTTGATTTAAGATTATTTACAATATCATAATAATCAAAAACATATTCATCAGCTTCAGAACATCCTTCATCTGCAACTATAGATGATAGTGAATAATGCATATGTTCATAATCGCTTATGAAAGAAACATCATCATTTAGAAGTTTATATGAACGCAATATGCGATTGATTTTTTTTATATTTTTATATGAAGTGTTAATTTCTATTTCTTTATCCAAATTTATAAAAATTTCAAATTCTGTAAGCTCATCTATAACACCAAATCCAACAAATCCGCATTCAACCCATAATTCATTATATTTTCTAAATACTTTTCTTATTTCATTTAATGAAACATCAGGATCACTCATAAGAACATCGAAATCCCTGTTAACATCTTCGCTGATTCTTTCTATGATCATAGTGCCATAAGATGGGAATAATTTTAATAATTTCATATACAATGAAAATATTTTTTCTGCTGAAACGGATATTTTATATGAATATACATCTCCGTTATCAGTATTTTTTAATTCTATTTTTGTACCCTCTATAGGGTAAACATATTCGCTAGGTACTATACCTAATGGAATATTAAATTTATCTATTATAATCCTTCTTGATTTTATGTTATTTAAGATCCTTCTTCTTCTCTGACTTTTTTCAAAATAACTAAACACAATAAGTCTCCGCAAAACATGTTCACACTATAATAATAAAAAACAAAATTTTGTCAAGTAATAAATATGTAAAATAAATTGATTTTCACTAATATTATTTTGATAAAAAAATATTAAAAATACTTGACTTTTTTTAAAATATTTTTATATTTATGGATATTTATTTATGGGGATAATGTATAATTTTTAATATTTTAATATCCGATTAATATACAGATATTAAAGTTTGAGCTTATTTATTGTGGATAATTTATTTATTGAAAAATTAAATAATCTATTGTCTAGAGTATCTCTTGTTGATATATTAAGAGATAGATATAAAGTAATACATAGAGGCGGAAGTCAATATACCGTTCAATGCCCTTTTCATAAAGACGGACAGGAAACAAATCCTTCTATGTCTGTTGATGATGCTAAAGGTATATATAAATGCTTTACATGCGGTGCTAAAGGAAATGTTATTACATACCTTAAAGAAAAAGAGAATAAATCATTCAAAGAGGCTGTACAGTATTTAGGCAATAGGTTTTCGGTTGATGTCAGCGGTTTTTTCTCTGCAAAAACTACTCAAAAAGATAAAATATATTTAGAAAGCAGAAGAATTAACAGAATTGCATGCAACTTTTTTGGAAAAAGCCTGTTTTTAAAAGACAAAAATGGAGATTATTTCTATAAAGATGCTGAAAAATATTTGAAATCAAGAAAAATACCATTCAGCATTATAAAAGAATTTAGAATAGGCTATGCTCCTCCTAGTTGGAATGCTTTAATGAATGCATTAATAGAGAATAAAATTACAGTAAATAATATGAATATATTAGGTTTAGTAAGCGTGAGCAAGAATAATCCTAATCATTATTATGATACTTTTGTCAATAGAATAATGTTTCCTATAATAAATGAACGTGAAGAGATAGTGGGTTTTGGAGGCAGAAGTATAGATGGTAAGGAGCCTAAGTATCTAAATTCTAAAGAAAGCCTAATATTTAAAAAGAAATCTTCATTATATGGTATAAACATTGCTAAATCATATATAATGAAGCAAGATGAAATAATGCTTGTTGAAGGCTATATGGACACAATAGCATGCCATAAAATGGGTATAAAAAATGTTGTCGGCACTTTAGGTACAGCAATTACAGAGGAACATGCTAGAGAAATAAAAAAATACACTAAAAATGTAGTATTAGCATTAGATAGCGATGAAGCAGGCATAAAAGCTGCCAAATCTGCCGTAATTACACTGTTGAAGTTTGATTTAAAGTTGACTATACTTTCTATACAAGAAACTAAAGATTTAGATGAATTTTTTACAGTTTATGGCAGAAACCGGTTTGATATATTGTATAATAATAAACTTAATTGGTATGATTTTGTTATAGATACTGAAATAAAAAAAGATATTTCTTCTTTATCTATAGCAGAAAAATTAGATGTTATTAATAGTTTTTATAAGTATTTAGATGCTGTGAAAAGCGAAACAGAGAAACAGATGATAATTTCGTATGTAGCTTCCAAACTTAATGTTGATAGAGAAGCTTTTAACAAGGACTATTTAAATACATATAATGCAAATCAATATGCTTCCGGTACAAAATATGATAAAAAAGTTAAAAATATAGATGATAAATTTCGCTATGAAAATAGTTTGATATATTTACTTGCTTTGAATCCTTCTTTAATTAAAGAGGCTGAAAGAGAAATTAGTGTTGATCTTATTAAGAAAGATATAACAAGAGAATTTTATATAAGACTCTTAACTCTTAATAAAGAAGCAAGCGTTGAAGATGCTCTTAATGTATTAGGTAATGAGTATATAGCTAATCAGATTTTAAGCAAGAAGAAACTATATAGTGAAAATATATATGAAAAATTGGAGGAGCTTATTATTAAAATTAAAAGCGGCTGCATAGACTCCGAAAAAAAAGAATTACAAAATAATATAAATTTGGATAATTTAGATAATATTTATGAAGCAGCTCGTAGAATAAGTTTACTTAATAAGCAAAAAGAAAAATTACATCAAGGAAGTGATTTATGATGACAGAAGAAGATTGCGATCTTTTGATTAAAAATAATGAAAAGATTAGAAAATTACTTGAAAAAGGAAATGCAAATAAATATCTTACATTTAAAGAGATTAACGGTGCCATTGATAATATGGATACTGATGTAATGGATATACTTTTTCAATTATTAGCTGCAAGAAAAATTGTTATCGTTGAAGACAAAAGAGAGTTTGAAAGCCTTTCTAAGAATCAAAATAAGATTGATGATGCTGCTAAGTTTATACATGTAGAGGATAAGGTTGGAAACAATGATGATCCTATAAGGCTTTATCTTAAAGAAATTGGAAAGGTAAGTCTGCTTACTCATGATGATGAGGTAGATTATTCAAAAAAGATTGAATCAGGAGAATCTGAAATTGAAAATATAATCTTGAATACTCATCTTGTAGTAGGGGAAGTATTAAATACTATCAAAAATGTACAGATAGGAAAAGTTTCTATACATGAAATATTAGAACCTCCTAGGATATATAATGTTTCTACTCAGGAGAAAAGAAAATTAGAAAGAAAGTATAAAAACTTTGAAAAAGAGTATGTTGCATTAGCTGAAAAATATCTAGCTTTAGATAAGAGAATAAAAAAGATTACTACACAAAAGACTATTAAAGCTCTTACTAAAGAACAAGAGGAAGTTAAAGAAAATATAGTAAAACTTTTAACAAAAGTAAGATTAAACAGAATGGAAATAGACAGAATAGCTGAAAAGCTAAAGTTCTATTTGCATAGAATAAATCAGATAGAAGAGTATTTTGAAAAACTTAAAAAAAGATACTATAAAGAAATATCAGATTTTGAAAATTATTATAATGAAATAGAGGCAGGAAACAAGGATATATATATAAGACTTGTAGATGAGTTTAATATTACTCCTGAAGCTATAGAGGCTGTTATAACTAGTTTTCATAAAGCACAGGTTCGTATGGCTGATATTTATGATGAAGTTCGCATTGATAAAGAAACTTTAGTGGAATGGGTTCGTAAAATAGACTCATCAAGAAGAAAAATAGCTCAGGCTAAGGATCATATTGTTAAGGCTAATTTAAGACTTGTTATTGCTATAGCTAAAAAGTATGTTAATAGAGGGCTTCATTTCTTCGATTTAGTACAAGAGGGAAATATAGGACTTATCAAGGCTGTAGATAAATTTGAATACAAAAAGGGTTATAAATTTTCTACATATGCTACTTGGTGGATTCGTCAGGCTATTACACGTTCTATAAGTGATCAGGCTAGAACTATAAGGGTTCCTGTTCATATGATAGAGCAGATTAATAAAGTTCAGAGAGTATTAAGACAGTATATGCAGCAGCATGGAAGAGAGCCTTCTATTCAAGAGATAGCAAAGGCTTTAAGCTGGCCTGAAAGCAGAGTAAAAAGTGTAAGAAATGTTGCTAAAGACCCTGTTTCTTTGAATGCTCCTATAGGCGATGAAGAGGATACTATTTTGGGAGAACTCATCGAAGACAAAGAATTTGAAAGTCCTCAAAATATTACTACTTTCAAAATCTTAAGAAAGCAGATTGATTCTATATTAGACAGCTTGCCTGACAGAGAGCAGAAGGTTATAAGAATGCGTTTTGGTCTTGTTGATGGTTATTCTCATACTCTTGAAGAGGTTGGATATGTATTCAAGGTTACTAGAGAACGTATTCGTCAGATAGAAGCAAAAGCTATAAGAAGATTAAGAGCACAATCTAAGAAAAAAGAGTTAAAAGATTTTCTTGACTCTTAATATCAATTAAAAATTTAGAATCTAGAAAGGGAGCAGTTTTCTGCTTCCTTTTTTTGTATATAAAGTTCCAAATTTAAAAAAAGCTTTGGCGGGCATGCTTTTTCTGTGTAAGTATCAAATATAAATAAAATTAAAAATTCAAATTCATCTAAAAAGTATAAAGGCTGGGATATGTAAATAATACTCTTTTGCAAAATTTGTATAAATTGTATTGTATTTATTGTATGTAATTACAAAATACTATTATAGTATACAAATATACATTATAGTAGGTTGAAATAAATTCGTTTATGATATATAAATATTTATACAGTATTTATATATACTGTATAAGGAGATCGTAATGAATAAATTTCAAAGCACAATCTATTATAAGAAACTCATAAAAAACATATTAGATAATATTAAGGAGGATGATTATTTTTACAATAAAAAAACTAATTGGGAGGAATGGGTTATAATGCGTGTTGATATCAAGAATGCTATAAGTATGTTAGAGGATGTTGATACAGATAATTATAAACCTGAAATTCTTGATAAAATATTATGTATTTTAAAGGAGTATTAATATAATGTGCAATTTATGTTCTAAATATGATACCTGTAAAAAACTTTGTAATGATCTTTTGAAAGAGATTAATAAAAGTTTAGGAACTAGGAAAATTAATTCTGATAGGACAGACAGCAGAGAGAGTATATTAACAAATGATGATTTAGACAATATACTTTATACTAATGCTTTGACTGACAGTGAGTACAGCAGGGTTTCAAATTTAATAATAGCTATACTTACACCAAAACAAAAAATAATAATGAAATTATTTGCAGAGGGAAAAAGTCAGGAGGAGTTAGCAAAAAAACTTAATGTAACTCAATCTGCCGTATCTCAGTATTTAAGTGTTATTAAAAAAGAGATATCTAAGCAGTTTAATATGGTTATAAATATATGATTATGTAAATTTTATATTATAATTAAAAGTTTAAAAATAAAAGGGGAGGCATTCAATTAAGAATGTCCCCCTTAATATGGTTAATATTACAAAACTAATTGAATATTAATTATTGTAATAATCTAAGAGCACCTTGTGGTAACTGATTAGCTTGAGCAAGCATAGACAAGTTAGCTTGGTTAAGAATTTGATCTTTAGCAAGTTTAACTGATGCTTCAGCCATATCTGTATCACGAATTCTGCTTTCAGAAGCCTGCATGTTTTCGAATCCAACCATTAAGCCTTGAGCTGTCATTTCTAATCTGTTCTGATAAGCACCTAAGTCAGATCTTTGTTTTAATACTTTAAGAAGAGCTTCGTCTACCATACCGATAACAGAGTTAGCTTTAGATGGGCTAGAAACGCTGATAAATGTAGCTGTAACAGCAGGTCCAACTGGGTTTTTAAGTCCAAGAGCTTGGCTGTTCATAGTACCGATATAAACGCGTTTTCTTTCGTCCATATTAGCACCGATGTGTAACCACATAGAAGCTGCAGGAGCGTTTTCACCTGTAGATCTAGCGAATCTTCCAGTTAACATGTTAAGTTTGTTGAATTGAGCTTGTGAAGCAACTCTGTCGATTTCGTCTACTAACTGAGAAACTTCGATTTGTACATAAAGTCTGTCTTCGTCAGTATAGATACCGTTAGCAGCTTGTATAGCTAATTCACGAATTCTTTGAAGAATGTTAGTAGTTTCTTCTAAGTATCCTTCAGTAGTTTGAATGAAAGATATACCGTCTTGAGTATTTCTTTCAGCCATACGTAAACCACGGATCTGAGTTCTCATTTTCTCAGATACTGCTAATCCAGAAGCATCATCTCCAGCTTGGTTGATTCTCATACCGCTAGAAATTTGAGCAGCGTCTTTTTTAAGATCTACTTGGCGGAATTTAAGTGTGCGTTGTGCATTTATAGCACTTATATTATTGTTGATAACCATATGGTTCCTCCATGAATTATTTGTATGTATTCTTCCCTGAACACACAATTATTATCGGTTATCGTTTTTTAATTATTAATTTTTTTTTAGTTAAATAAAAATTTTTTTCTTCAGTTTTATTAAAAAATATATTTCAATATTATGTTAATACTATTATGTTAATCTTAAAAAAATTAGATTCTTATATCTAGTTACGCACGCAGAGTATTACTATATAATTAAATTCATTTTATTTTAATATTTATTGTTTATTAAAAATACATTTATCGTGCGGTTAATAAAGTATTTAAATTTAATAAAATCTTGGGTGGGTGCTATAATTTCTAATTAAGCTAAGAAATAAATAAAACTTATAATTAAAAAT
>CASEHG010000155.1 GCA_949287565.1 uncultured Brachyspira sp. | reverse complement strand
TTATAGAAAATATTGCTTTTCAGACTAATATACTTGCTTTAAATGCTTCAGTTGAGGCAGCCCGTGCAGGAGATCAAGGCAGAGGTTTTGCAGTAGTAGCAAGCGAGGTAAGAAATTTAGCACAAAACTCACAGGTTTCAGCTAAAGATATTACGGTACTTATAGAAGATATTTACGAAAAAATAAATAAATCAGCAGAGATGGCAAGGCATTCTCAGGAAATATTCAGCGATATAGAATCAAAAATAGAAGAAACTTCTAAGATAATGAGAGATATAAGTCATACAGCAGTAGAGCAGGAAGCCGGAGTAGATCAAGTTAATAGTGCGGTATCTAAGATGGATAGCATAACTCAGCAGAATGCTTCTTTAGTAGAAGAGTCTACAGCGGCATCTAAATCTTTATTAGATCAGGCTAAACATTTGGAAGAATTAATGTCATTTTTTAGACTTTAAGCAGCTTTATGAGTGAAAATTAAGTAATATTTTTTGTTTTTATATTTGTTTTTTCATTAATATATAAAACTTTTTTGGAACTTATTTATAATAATAAATTTATATTATTCCTTTTTTTAATTGACTTTTTTTATTAAGTAAATTATACTATTTAGAAATGGTGTTAGAAGTTTTCTTTATATAAAAATATTGTCAAGATTAAAAAATATTTAATCATTTTTTTGTTTTATAGAGGTCTTTTATGAAAAGGTTTAATAGTATAACTTTTAAAATTCCTTTAATTGTTAATATAGTTATAGTTGTATTATCATTTACAATTATATTTTCTTCTATTCGAATAGCCAGCAAAGCAATAAATAATGCTACATATTCAGGATTTGAAACTTCTGTTAATGGTTATTCAACATTGCTTGATACAATACTTGAAGATCAGCTTCTTATAATGGATGCATATTCAAGAATACCTACGATAATAGAATATATGGAAACAAGAAGCGAATATGTAAAAGATAGAGCCATACAAACTATGATCAATTTATTTGATAATAATGATTATATAGTTACATTAGATTTAATAGATTTAGATGGAAAAGTTATAGAAGCTTATAATGGAGATGAGAAGAATGCTGGTTTAGATATGGCAGCAGCATACCCTCAATTATGGAAGGAGTTTATTGACTCTGGATATGATCATGCTACAAGCGATATGATATATAAATCAGATATAAATAAAGGATTCGTACTTCCTATAATACATTCTATTTATAATTTAGAAAATAAACTTATAGGAAGTTTTATAGCTTTTGTAGATTGGAGTAGAATAATAAATTCTACTTTGGCTGATGCAAGAAATGAATTATCTGATAAAAAATCTATATTTGTTTTGAATGAAGAAGATTTGCAATGTGTATATCATAATATTGATGCAACTATAGGTATTGTTCCTAATGCTTCATTAAGACCTCCTGCAGGACAGAATTCAGGTATATTCAGATATAATTTCAATGATATTGATAGAACAGCATTTTTTAAAAAAATGAAAACACAGCCTTGGTTTATGATGGCAGGCATCACACAGGATTTATTATATGCTGAGAGTAAGAAAATGACTATAATAGGGATACTATTGGGGGTAATGGGTATTATAATATCTTCTATAGTATCAGGATTTTATATAGGCAGAACTATCAAACCTATAAAAAATATAGTTGATGAAGCTCATGAAATGGCTAATGGAAATTTTGTTTTTCAGTCTAAATTTACTAGCAGACATGATGAAATAGGGGAATTATCAAAATCTTTTGATATGATGAGAAATAGGTTTGTAGAGGTAATTTCTGAAGTAGTTAATGCTTCTAAAGAAATAGCTAGTGCTGCTTCAGAACTTCATAAAGGAAGTGAAGATTTGGCAAGCAGAACAGAGTATCAGGCATCTAGTTTGGAAGAAACAGCTTCATCTATGGAAGAGATGGCTTCTACAATAAAATCATCAGCTCAAAATTCTGTAGACGGTAATGAAGTAATGATGGCTTCAAGAAATGCAGTAGTAGAAGGCGGAAGTGTTATATCTAATACTACTAAAATGATAGAAGATGTTTATGATGCTAGTGCTAAAATTCGTGATATTACAAAAGTTATAGAGAATATTGCTTTCCAAACAAATATACTTGCTTTGAATGCTTCAGTAGAGGCAGCAAGGGCAGGAGATCAAGGAAGAGGTTTTGCTGTAGTAGCAAGTGAGGTAAGGAACTTAGCACAGAACTCACAGGCTTCAGCTAAAGATATAACTTTACTTATAGAAGATATATACGAGAAGATTAATAAATCAGCAGAAATGGCAAGACATTCTCAAGAGATATTCAGTGATATAGAAGCTAAGATAGAAGAAACTTCTAAAATAATGAGTGATATAAGTCATACAGCAGTAGAACAGGAAGCTGGAGTTGATCAAGTTAATAGTGCTGTATCTAAAATGGATAGTATAACTCAGCAGAATGCTTCTTTAGTAGAACAGTCTACAGCAGCATCTAAATCTTTACTAGATCAGGCTAATCACTTGGAAGAACTTATGTCTTTCTTTAAAGTTCAGTAAATATTTATAATGCATAATTTAAAGCCTATAGAAATTATCTATAGGCTTTTTTATATTTGCATTCTTTTATAAAAAAATATATATTGTTTAATACAATAAATTAAAAGAAATAGTAAAAATGAAATATAAATTAATACTTTTGATAATTTTATTTATATCTTGTAGAAATAATAATGTAACTAATGAAAATACATTAAAGAGAGAAGAAATAGAGCCTAATAATTCTTTAGAATATTCTCAATATATAGACTGTAATACTTTAATTAGCGGAAATATTGATAATTATAATGATATAGACTTTTATCAAATAAATCCTACTAATGGTTTTGTTATGGATTTTTCTATGTCAGTTTATAATCTTGAAGCTAGTATTTCTATGAATATTATTTCTACTAATAATGATACAATATTTAGCATTAATTCTGAAGATATTTCTAATTATAAAGGATTTATAGAGTTAAAAGATATTCTGCTTAATGATGATGCTTATTATTTAAAATTAAATGCGGATAAAGAATGTAAATATAATTTGAAGTTTATATTTAATGACAACTATATGCCTTCAAATGAAGTAGAGCCTAATAATACTATTTATGAGGCTGACATTATTAATTACCCTAATGAAATGGTTTATGGTTATTTTATAAAGAGTTATTTTAATTTAGATGAATATATTAAACCATATATAAAACAATCAGAATTAATTGATGTAGATTTTTATGAGATAAAAAATGATACAGATATAAGTACTTCTATAAATATTAAATTAGAATATCCAAAAGATATAGATATTATTTTATTTGATGAAAATTACAATTATTTAAAACAGGCTATAAATCAATTAAATACAAGTTTTGAACCTAATAAAAAATATTATATAGCATTAGTATGTTATGGTGATAAATATATTACTGATAGATATACTTTGCATTATGAGTTTAATTAAATTCTTTAATTGATAGATACTATTGACAAAGTAATATTTTTAATATAAAATGATTCTTACTACAAAAAGTAAGAGTAATTTTGGATATTTTCTATGAATAATTCTTTTTTATATAAAAAGCTAAAAGAAACCTTCTGTTTTTGGGAGTGTTGAATTATTATATTTTTTACAACACATAATAATTTTTTGATATTTAGCCTCCCTAAATAAGGGGGCTTTTTTATATTTATAGCAATTATTTTTAAGAAATGATTCAAGATTATAAAGGTGTATATATTAATTAGGAGTAACTTTATGGAACATTATGGTCTGTTAGGTATTATACCACCTCTTTTGGCTATTATACTTGCTTTAGTAACCAAAGAAGTTATTATTTCACTTACGCTTGGTATACTATCTGGAACTTTAATAATAGCTCATGGTAATGTATTTACTGCTATTACAATATTTACTGATAAGGTAGCAGAGATGAGCGGTGATGCTTGGAATATAAGAATACTTTTATTCTGCGCTTTGCTTGGTGCTTTTGTTAGTATGCTTTCAAAAACTGGTGCTACTAAGGCTTTCGGTTTATGGGCTAGTAAATATTTAAAAACTAAGAAAAGTATACTTATATTTACTTGGTTTTTCGGACTTATCATATTTATAGACGATTATTTTAATAGTTTATCTGTTGGTACTGTTATGCGTCCTGTTTCAGATCAGAATAAAATTTCAAGAGCTAAACTTGCATACATATTAGACTCTACTGCAGCTCCTGTATGTATACTTGCCCCTATATCTACTTGGGTAGTAACAGTTATGAGTTATATAAGAGATTCAGAAGGTTTTGAATCTTTGAATATAAGTGAATTCGTTTTCTTTATAAAGATGATACCTTATTCTGTTTATCCGCTTCTTGCTTTAGCTTTTGTAGTTCTTATTTCTTTAGTATTTAAAGATTTTGGACCTATGAAAAGAAGTGAAGAGAATGCTCAAAATGGAAAACTTTTTGATGAGGAATTATACGGAGCTTGTCCTGGTAATATGGAAACTTCTTCAAACAATCAGGCTAAATGGTATGATATGGTTATAGCTATACTTGTACTTATAATAGTTTGTATAGTGATGTTCCCTGTTACTACATATATGGGATTAGTAGGAAGCGATGGAATAGAAACTTTCTCTCAAGCTATGTCAAGCATATCTTTGAATCAGGCATTTTTGGATACAGATGCTTCTAAAGCTTTATTCTATGGTGCTGTTATTTCTCTTATGATAATGTACATCTACTATGTAGCTAGAAGATTATTGAGTGTTCGTTCTGCTGGAAACTCTATTATGGAAGGTGTTAAATCTATGGTTCCTGCATTAGTAGTTTTAGCATTAGCTTGGTCTATAGGAAGCGTTATCAAATCATCTCCTGCAGACGGCGGACTTGGACTTGCTGCTTTCTTATCTGAAGCTGTAAAAGGCGGCGGTTTCCCTCTTTGGATTCTTCCTGCTATAGGTTATTTACTTGGATGTGTTATATCTTTCTCTACTGGCACAAGCTGGGGTACTTTTGCTATACTTATTCCTATAGTTATACCTATTGCTAATGGACTTGCTGCTGCTAATGGTTATACTGATAATGCTCTTCTTAATGTTCTTCTTATAAATGTTGGTTCTGTTGTTTCTGGTGCTGTATTTGGCGACCATTGTTCTCCTATATCGGACACTACAATACTTTCTTCTACTGGAAGTAACTGTCCTTTACTTGAGCATGTGGCAACACAGATTCCTTATGCTGGTTTGGTTGCTATATCCGCTTTCATTGGTGTAATAATTGGAGGAATAACTTTAAATCCTATAGCTGCATTATTAACAGGTTTTATAGTAATGTGTGTACTTGCTTTACTTGCTCCTAAGTTTTATGATAAAATTTCAAGTTTTAAGAAAAGCTAATTAAATAAAAATATAATTAAAAAATAATCCTTTAATATTATTTATTTAATATTAAAGGATTTTTTATTTTCTATTCTATTAAATTCTATAAATTTAATATACGCTTGGGCGGGTGTTAACATTTCTAATTTGATAAAAAAGAAATTTTGTATTTTTATTACTTATTAATTTAAAAAGGAAAAAGGGCGGGGTATGTAATTAATTTTTTAAAACAAAAATTATTTAGAATTCCCACCCTTTAGATTTATAGCTTTAACATGTATTTACAATCTCATTATATTTAATGTTTTAATCAGAAATTATAGCTGCCCACCCAAGTATTTTTTTAATTTAAAAAATCACTAAACGCACGTTTAATGAATCTAAATATATAACTATATTATTAATATAAATTAAACTATATTTATAATTATGCTTACCGTGCGTTAAATAGATTCTAAATTTAAATAAAGCTTGGGCGGGTGCTTTAATTTCTAATAAAGTTAAAAAAATAATTAAATCAAAATTTCAAATTGTAGCAATAAATATAAAGGGTGGGCGAATGTAAGTAAAATTTAAAAAATAAATTATTTATTTTTCATTAAATCTAAATGCAATCAAATAAAAAACTATTTCTTATGGACTTCACAATGTTCTTCTTTATGTTTGATATTATCTCTATATACAGGCTGAAACTCTTCCCTTAAAAGTTTTCTGTTCAAATCTTTGCCTATGAATACTACTTCAAGCTTATCATTTTCATCTGCTCCTGTAACAGCATATCTTTCTCCTATAACATCATATCTAAAATAGTTACTACCACATTTTATAAAACCTTTAGACCTTGCTATGAATCCAAATCGTCCGTGAATAATATCTTCAAGTAAAGTCATAAATTTATTTTCACTTTCTACACAGCAGGCTTTCATACTTATAGAGTCGGGCATTTCTTCATTTTTTGGTTTTTCCAATTCTTTTATAGCATATTTATCATCTAAAAATGAATTTAAAATATTTTCCCACCATTTTTTATCTTTATTAGAATAATGTTCTTCAAGTATTTCTATATTATCTAATGGTAAATTGTTTTTCATAATCAGTGACTTTATTTTTTTTATAAGATCTTCTTTTTCATATTCTTCTTTTGATTCCATTTTAGATATTATTATCTTTGAGCCATTTAAAATTTGATCAGTATAAATATCATCATAGGAATTAATAAAAGAGTCGAATGTATTTCCGTCTATTATAGTTATAGGTTTCAAAAGTACTATTCTTTCATATTCAATTTGTTTTATATTGTTGATAATATTGCTTAATTTAGCAGCCCCTGTAGGTTCCACTATTAAGTATTCAGGATCAAGAGAATTAGCTATTGTGAGTATAGAAGAAGCAAAATCTTGTTTCATAGTGCAGCATACACATCCTTCTGTAAGTTCCCAGATATTCATGCCTTCATCTTTCAATATATTAGAATCTATATCAACATCACCATATTCATTTTCCATTACAACAAAATCTCTTTTGGTTTTATTGGCCATTTCTTTTATGAGTGTAGTTTTTCCAGCACCCAAAAATCCTGAAACAATCAATATTTTCATATATTACATTTCTCCATTAATACTGTTATATAATCATTATATAATGCTTTGTATATAAAAGCTAGTAATAATAAATAGA
>CASEHG010000154.1 GCA_949287565.1 uncultured Brachyspira sp. | reverse complement strand
ATTCTGAGCACCCAACTTGATATTAGTTCCTTTAATAGCATTATGAACATCACTTAAACAAGTAAATGTAGGAGCTATCATAATATCTCTATCTTTCACATCTTTAACTAAGTCTTTCAAACTATTAACTAATTCTAAGGCCTCTTTATTGGAATTATTCATTTTCCAATTACCTGCTATAAGTTTTTTTCTAGCCATTTTATTTCTCCTAAATTTATATTAATTATCTTTTAATAATTTGCTAACATCTTTAAAACAAGGAACTTTGCAATTCTCTATATGACCAAATATTATCATTTCAGTACTTACAATATTAGCACCTAATTTTCTCATTTGCTCCAAACCTATTTCTTTATTTTCTTTTGTTCTTGAAGTACATGCATCAGCAACTACATATACATTATAACCATTTTCAAGTAAATGCACAACACTATAATATACACATACATGAGTTTCTATACCAAAAACTACAATATTTTTTTTATTAATTTTATTAAATTCTTCTACAAAATCTTCTGCTCCAAATATGCTGAAATATTCTTTAGCAAATAGTTTGCAATTTTTAGGAAACACGATTCTTTCATCAGTATGACCAAGACCTTTAGGATATTGCTCTGTAGCTAGAACAGGTATATTATGCATATCAGCAACTCTAAAAAGCATATTACTATTTTTGATAACAGATTCTGCATCATAAACAGCAGTTGTCAATTTACCCTGCTCATCTATACAAATATATAAAGTATCATCTTTATTGATTAGAGGTTGTTTCATTAATCTCATAAATAACTCCTTAAATATAATTTAATATAGATTATATTGTAAAATATAAAAAAATACAATAAAAAAAGGGGAAACTATTAAAGTTTCCCCTTAATCTATTAATTAGTCTTTTATTTCCAAACTAATTTAATTATTGAGCTTGTTCTTGAGCAGCACCAGTGTCAGCAGCACCTGTATCAGCAGCACCCTGATCAGCAGCAGTACCGTCACCTATACGTCTTTGTTCAAGATCTCTTAATTCAGCTTGCTCACGTATTCTAGCAGATTCGATAGCTTGTTTTCTATCGTTTTCTGTTTTTAATAACTGCCAAGTAGCTTCATCATCGATATCTTCTTCGAAATCAACAACTACTACATCGTACTCAAGAGTTACATCTTTAACGTAAGTAATGAAGTTTCCACCTCTAGTATCTTTAGTTCTATAGAAACCTAAAGAATCTAATTTAACAGAAGGAACCATTTTAGGATAAAGAGGTTCTCTTACTAATACTCTGTCACGAACATTAGGTAAGTATTCTCTGTTTTCCCATCTTACTTGTCTCCAACCATTGAAGTAAACATTACCCATAGGATAAGATTTTAATTCACCAAATTCATTTTGTAAGTTTACAAAGTAGCTAACTAAATAGTTGCGGCCATAAACCCAAGAACTAATAGATTTAATTTCGCCAACGTTATGTATAACACCTTTACCTTCTGTATATTTAGTGCCATCAGCACCGCCATACATTTCAAGTTCAAATACTGGTTTTACTAAAGCATAACTGTTCCAAGCTGCTAATGGGAAATGTACTCTTATACCAAGAACTTTACCTGCTTCCCAAGCACCATTGTTACCTTTACTGTCTACGTTAGTAACATAAGAATTTCTGCGATTTTCTGTTAATCTAGCAGATTCATTCAACCATACTACCCAGTTATCATTGTAAATATTTTCTGCAACTGGAACTAATTCATTTGTATCACCTTCTCCAGCTTGTAAGTTATCAGCATTACCTGTTAAAGCAAAATCAATCAAAGTTGAGTTTGTTAAACCGTAAGCGGATGCAGCGATAAAAATGGAAGTTAATACTACGAATAACTTTTTCATAATTTATTGCACTCCTTGTACTAATTAATAAGCATAATAATACAACTTTTATACACTAATTTTCTTAATTTGTCAAGCAAATTTAATTAAAAAATAAATCATTATTTGACATTATCTATTATTAATGTACAATCTTATAAAAAAAATGTAGTTATGTAAATTAAACACCTCCAAAAAGGATATAAAATGGCTTCAAAAAAAACATCTAATAAAACACAGACTAAAACTATTAAACCGCCTATACTGTTTTCAAAAACTCAGGAAATTATTAATAAAATTACAAAACAATTAGATGCTCCTTTACTTGCATATTGGAATTCTAATGGCGGAAGTGTATGCCAAAATGATGTAATTGTACTTTCTGATATTCTTAAACATATAGGAAAATGCGATAAAATATACTTTTTTATAAAAAGCTCAGGAGGAAGCGGACAGGCCTCTTTAAGAATAGTACATTTGCTTAGACAGTCTTGCAAAAAAGTCATAGCATTATTGCCTCTGGAAGCGGCAAGTGCTGCTACTATGTTATGTTTAGGTGCTGATGAAATACAAATGGGACCTTTAGCTTTTATAACAGCTGTAGACACCTCTTTGCAGCATGAATTATCTCCTGTAAACAAAGATAATAGCCTTGTATATGTTAGTCAAGATGAATTAGCTAGGGTTATAAAACTATGGAAAGAGCAGTCAAATAACAATGACAATAACCCTTATGAGCATATATACAAATATATACATCCTTTAGTTTTGGGAGCTGTTGACAGAGCTTCAAGCCTATCAATAAAACTATGCAAAGACATTTTATCGTATCATATGAAAGATCAAAAACTAATAGATGAAATATCAAATTCTCTTAATTCAGCCTATCCTTCTCATAACTACCCTATTACTATAAGAGAGGCAAAAAAATTAGGGCTTAATGTAAAAGAAATGGACGACAAATTAAATGAATCATTGATGTCACTAAATGAATATTATTCAGAAATGGGGCAGAAATCTTGTACTGATTATGATGAAATAAACTATCATGACAATGAAATATTAAATATACATGAAGGCAGCGGAATACAAATATATTATCAAGAAGATAAAGATTGGCATTATAGGGTTGAAGAAAGAAGATGGATACCTATGAACGATAATAGCTCTTGGATAAAAAATACATTAATAAACGGAAAGCAAAATAGAAGTAAATTTCATATTCGATAATGTAAATTAAATTATTGATTCAAATTTGCTTATAACTTCCTGAGGCTTTACTACTTCACGGCATTCAAATGTTTCTAATTTACATTTTTTGCCTCCGCATATGCAAGCAGGATTATCCGGCTTTTTTTCTATAATGTGACTATTAATTCCTATTGGAAAATTCTGATATGCAGGTGTAGCAAAATATAATGCTAAAGTAGGTATACCGACTATAGAAGCTACATGCATAGCCCCAGAATCATTGCCTATAAAACCATCGCATAAACTTAATATAGCAGCTATCATATCCAAAGACATATAAGGTATTATAGGCTCTTTTAAAAGCATTGCTGATATTTTGTCGGATATCTCCTTTTCATTAGGTGTAGTAATAAATAAAGTCAAAGCATCATACTTATTTGACAAATAATTAGCAACTTCTGCAAAATATTCTTCTCTCCAAATTTTTCCAATACTGTTGGTTGCTCCTATTCCATAAGCAAATATTTTTTTATTTTCTGGGTTCACACTTTTTAAATAATCTTTTGCCTTATTCAATATATCATCTTTTATTTTTAATTTTATACTAGGTCTTTTTTCATTTATTCCAATAGCTTGAAGCAAATTAACATAATAATCAGAAGTATGTATCCATCTTACTTCTTTTCTATCTACTGCTTCTGTAAGCATAAAATTTCTATAATCAGCTTTATAACCTATACGCATTTTTATACCATGTCCAAATACTCTAAAAGCACTTTCAAATGAATTAGGAAAAATCAAAGCGGCATCAAAATTATATTTTCTTAATTTTGGAAATCTTTTTAATTCCAAACAGTTATCTACTAAATCACTAACGGTAAAAATACCTGACATAGATTTTTTTACCAATGCAGTAATTTTTATACCTTCATATTTTTTTTTTATTAAATGAATTGCGGGCATAGACATAACTATATCTCCAAGCCAATTAGGAGAATGTATAAGTAAGTTTTTAATATTTTTCATAAATACAATAATACAATTATAAAAATATAATTAAAAATCATCTAAATCAATGAAGTCATCCATAAACTTCTCATAACCTGATATTATACTTTTATAAATAGTTCCTTCGATTATTAAATTACTAGACTTTCTAATATTTTGAAAATATTCATAAAGCATAGAAAAGTCATTTTTAAATATATTTTTCCAAACATCTTTAGCAGATTCAATAACTTCAATATTATTACAATTTATTATCATATACTTTAATTTATTAATATTACTATACTTAGTTGAAATTACCATATCTATATGCTTATCATTAACAAATGATAATTGATCCTGACAATATGTAGAATTTATAGGGCTTTCATCAGTAGGTATTAATTTTTCATTTTCATCTATATAATTATTAGAATAATAATTTATACCTTTAAATGTTAAAGTAATATAAAAAGGTTCTAATTTAACATCCATAGATTTTATATCTATTAAGGTATTAGCAAAATTAGTTAAAACTATATCATTTAATTTTATAGATATATCATTTTCAGTTATTTTCATATCTTCTATTACAGAGCTATGCATTTGATTAAGACCAATATAATCAATACTCTTACCAAGTCTTATAGCATTAGCAAAAAGAAAATTTTTATAAACATTATCAGATACATAACACCTTTCAAATGTTTCATCATCTAAAATTATGGCATCTTTATCTGAACGTCCTTGATACTGACTATAAAATATAGTTTCATATACACTAGGCGATAACATAGAAGCTATCTCATATAATCTGACATTACTATAATCCATAAATAAACTATATAATATTTCCTATATTTTATTTTTTATATCATAATCAATTATAAATAAATCATATTTAGTCAATATTTTAGAATTATTCTGATAAAATTTTCTATCGACACAAGTATATTTTATCGGAATATTTTTCTCTTTAGATAAATTAAATGCTATAATTTCACCTTTTTCTATATCATCAAGAGAAGTATCATCCATTAAGTGAGTATTATTTAT
>CASEHG010000153.1 GCA_949287565.1 uncultured Brachyspira sp. | reverse complement strand
ATCGCCTTCTTCTATATAAACAGTTTCTTTATATGGTTCTAATTCAGTATAATCTAAATTTATTAAATAATCTTCAATATTAGAAAATTCCACATCACTTACATCATAAGTATAAATATCTCTTACTGTCCCATCCCAAAATGTTTGATACCAATCACTATAAACCCTTATATATGTACAATCTTGTTCTTTATCTTCTACATATGAATAACCATCTTTTACTTCTTTACCGTATTCATCTGAATAAGTAGTTATAGTTTTAGAATATACTGGACTAGTAGCATCTTTTTTTACCAAAGAATGAAATCCAAAAAATCCTCCTATAGCAATACTTAGGGAAACAACAGATGATGTAATTCTTCCTAAAATCTTTCTTCTATATTTTTTTATTAATATAAATCTTCTGTTTTGCTCATCTAATAAATAATTATATCTAGATAAAGTTCTATCATATACATTTACGGTGTCATTAATTTCTTTTTTTAAATTATTTAATTCTTTTATAATATTATCCTTTAAATCAATATCAGCACTATTGCACATTAATAATTTAATTAATTCAATATCAAAATAATTAGTATCTAATCCATTACGGCTAAGTTCATATATTTTTTCCTTGATCTTTTTATTATTATCGTCTTTTAAATTCAGTAATTCAATATCTTTTCTAATACATCTATCTAAAAAATATGTATCAATATCATAATTCTTAATATATTCATATACTTGACTATAACCTAAAGTTATTATTTCTAACTGAATTATTTTATATGCAACATCATATATTTTTTCTACTATTTGTTTCTCATCACTATAATGTATTGTACTAGAAAATTTTATTGCTTTTAATGATTCAATAATTTCATTAGCATAGCTTTCAACTTCTTCTTTACTATCAGTAGTTTTCGTTTCCTCTATTCTCATAAGTAAATATTCACATGAATTAATTGCTTTAAAATAAACTTCATATTCACTTAATTCTAGTTCTAATGCTCTTAATTTTTTTATTCCTAAAGCATAATCACAAATTAATACCATACTAGCATTATTTCCCCATTTTGATTTACTTACTTTAGTACTAGATTCTACTTCATTAATTATCTCTTTTAATACTTCTTTATATTTTTTTGTATCCATTCCCAATTTATTTACATTATCAATCATTATATCAACTTTATTTAAAAGTGATTTATATTCTAATGCTTGATCAACCATATTTATCCCCTACTTCTTACTATTTTTTTTCTTCCTTTAAATATTTTTAATCCATATAAATAAGTAAATATATTAACCACTCTTTCTATTTCAGGATTATTATCTTTTTCCCATATATATTCACCACAATAATAACTTCTTTCCTTATTATAAGTACAATATCCATTTTCATCATCTAATATTGAAAAGTATTTTTCTTCTGTTAAAGAAACTTTTTTAAAAACATTATCCTTATCATATAAATGACTATAGTAATATACTTTATATATTAAATTATCTTTATCGGTAAAAGTTAACTCAAATAAAGGAAAATTATATTCTCTATTATTAATATTATTTACAGGAAGTCCATCAATTATTTCCCTAAAAAATCCTTGATTATCTTTTAATTCTTCCACTGTAATATTAGAAAAATATTTTCTTATTATATTTCTTAATTCAATATCGTAATTATTTTTTATCATAAATTATCACCGTGCTAATTATATTAACATTATAATTAGTTATTGTCAAATATTAATATTAAGTTGAAAAATAATTAATTTTATTATATAATTAATACATCGATGAGTTCTAATATTTTATATTATTTTTTTTGTTTAACGGTAAAATTTATGAAAGGAGAACAATGAAAAACGAATTAGATACTAAAGTTTTCGCTCTAGGAGGACTAGGCGAAGTTGGCAAAAATATGTATTGTGTTATGCACAATAATGAACTTATAATTATAGATGCTGGAATTATGTTTCCAGAAGATGATTTACTAGGAATAGACTATGTTATTCCTGATTATACTTTTTTAAAACAAAATGAAAATAAAATTAAAGGGTTATTTATTACCCATGGGCATGAAGATCATATCGGAGGAATTCCTTTTTTACTTCAAACAATAAATATTCCTAAAATATATGCGCCTGCTCAAGCAAAAGAATTAATTGATAAAAAATTAGAAGAAAGAAATATAAAATATAAAAATATAATTATTTATACAGAAGAAACAAAAGTTAAAACAAAATATTTTAATATTGAATTTTTTAGAACAACTCATTCGATACCAGACTCTCATGGAATATCTATTGGAACTCCAAATGGTACTATTGTAATGACTGGTGACTTTAAGTTTGATATGACTCCAATTGGACCTATGTCAAATATTCATAAGATGGCTGAAATTGGGAAAAATGGTGTTAAGTTATTAATGAGTGATTCTACTAATGCTTTGCAAGAAGGAACTTCTTTAAGTGAATCAGTAGTAGATGAAAACTTAGGAGATATATTTGAAACATATGAAAATAATCGTATTATTATTGCTACGTTTGCATCAAATATATATAGACTTAAACATATATTTGAAACTTGTAAAAAGAACAAAAGAAAAGTTGCTTTATTTGGAAGAAGCATGGATACATCAGTAGAGATAGCTACTAAATGTGGATATATTCAAGATAAAGATATTATTATTACTGCTGAAGAAGCAAATCATTTAAAACCAGGAGAAGTATGTTTACTTTGTACAGGTAGTCAAGGTGAACCACTAGCAGCCTTATCTAGAATTGCAAATGGAACACATAGACAAATAAAATTAATGCCAAATGATATTGTAGTATTCTCTTCTTCTCCAATTCCTGGAAATACTTCATCAGTTAATAAGACTATTAATCAATTATATTTAAAAGGTGTTAAAGTATTTACAAATAAGACTTATGATATTCATTCTTCAGGACATGCTAAACAAGAAGAATTAAAACTTATGATAAGATTATTTAAACCAGAATTCTTTGCACCATATCATGGAGAATATAGAATGTTAAAAATACATACAGATGTTGCAAAAGATTGTGGAATTCCTAAACAAAACACTTTTGTACTTGAAAATGGTGATGTTTTATCTATTACTAAAAAAGGTATTAGAAAAACAGGAAAAGTACAAGCTGATGATATTTTTGTAGATGGTTCTAGAATTGGAGACGTTGGTAATGTTATAATTAAAGATAGAAAATTAATGTCTACTAATGGTATCCTTGCTATTATTGCTAATATAGATAGTTCTAATAAAACACTTTTAGGAACTCCTTCAGTTACTACTAGAGGTTATATCTTAGTAAATGAAAATGAAGAATTAATTAAAGAAATTCAAAAGAAAGCAGAATATATTATAAGTAAAAAACTTAAAGATAAAAAATTTAATTTTATTGATTTAAAAAATGAAAGAATTACTGAACTTATGCCTATATTAACTAATAAAATAGGAAGAGTTCCAATAATACTTCCAATAATTATGGATATAAGTAAAAATAAGATTAATCATGAAAATTAATCTTATCAGACTGTTGACAAAGTCGTAAGATTTTGAAAATAGTCTTTTTATTTTTGGGAAAATGTTATATAATAAATATGTAAGGTTGCTTTATAATCTCTAAAAAAAGCTTACAAAACCTTACTTTTTTTATGTGATTGTGGTATAATTATATTAGAGATTATAAAGGAGTAAGTGATAAAAATGTCAATGACAAAAAGACCAAAAAGAAAATATGAAAGTGAAATAATAAATTTAGATGAAATGATACCACAAGATCATTTTTTAAGAGTAATAGATAAATATTTTGATTGGAACTTTATATATGAAGAAGTAGAAAAACAATATTCTATATTTGGAAGACCAAGTATAGATCCAGTTGTTTTATTTAAAATACACATATTAAAGTTCCTTT
Organism: uncultured Brachyspira sp.; assembly: GCA_949287565.1. Taxonomy (GTDB): domain Bacteria; phylum Spirochaetota; class Brachyspiria; order Brachyspirales; family Brachyspiraceae; genus Brachyspira. The sequence goes on along the minus strand of CASEHG010000153.1, from coordinate 625 downwards.
TTCATGAAGATAGTTTAAGAAAAACATATGAAAATTTACAATATAATAATTTATATAGATGGTTTATTGGATATGGAATAAATGAAGAAGTTCCAGACCATTCAACGTATTCACAAAATTATAAAAGAAAATTTTGCAAACTAGAGAAAGATATTTTACAAACTGTATTTGATAAAGTAATAGAACTATTAATAAAATACGAATGTATAGATATGACAGCAGTATATATAGATTCAACAAATACGAAAGCATATGCAAATAAAAAGAAAAATCATAAAGAACTAATGAAAATACAAGCAAAGAAATATCAAAAGGAGTTAGAACTGGAAATAGCATTAAAAGGATTACAAGATGAAGAATTTAGTGATGAAGAATATATAGAAGAAGTAAAGAAAATTATAAAATGTAATGAAGAAGTAGAAAGTGAAGAAGTTTTAGGAGAAAAAGAAGTAATAGTAAGTAATACCGATCCAGATGCAGGAATGTTATACAAAAGTGATAAAGAAAAAATGTTTGGATATAATTCTAGTGTTATTTGTGATAATAATAATTATATTTTAACAGTAGATGTAAATCCAAGTAATATGCACGATTCAGTTGCTTTCTATTCTTCATTTGATAAATT
>CASEHG010000152.1 GCA_949287565.1 uncultured Brachyspira sp. | reverse complement strand
ATTTTATGTCGCACCTAAAGGTGGACTTTGTCAAATGCAGTCTTTCGTGAAGCATGCCTGCGACCGAAGGAAGTACCTTTAGGTAGGCAGCAACCACAGAGCGTGTGCGGCAAATAAAGTAGATAATTCCATATAAAGTGCATCAGTTGACAAACTTAAAAATTTTCAGTATATATTAATAAAATAATTAATTATAAAAATGTAATTTTTTAAGTCAAAAATTATTTTTTTAAATAATCAACAAATCTTTGAGGCAAATAAACATTATCATATTCATCTTTTAAAGCCTCTCTGAAAAGTTCTGCCATTTCCTCAATTTTAAAACCAGCTATACCGCATCCTATTTCTGTTACTAAGAATTTTAAATCTTTATGCTCTAAAGTAAAGGCCAAAAACTTATCAACATATTTTTTTATTTCAGATACTGCCATCTTTCCGCTTTTTGTATAATCAACAGTAGGTATAGCAAATGTTTTACCCTGAAGTCCGAATGCCTGACCATATACAGCACCGAAATTCATAGCAAATCTTGCAGCCCCTCCTCCATGTGCTCCTTGAGTATTGCTTCCAAATACAAATACTTCATTATCCTCTAATTTTGTTATATTACTTGATGATATTCTATTCATAAAACACTCCTTATACAAAAATTATTATAATAATGCAGCAAGTATATATATTATAATCATCATAACAAATCCTGTAATAGTGATTGATAATATAATATTTCTAATAATTACATTTATTATAGGATTATAAGAGAAATTAGCCTTTTTAATACCATATATAAATGATATAACCAAAAGAAGTATATCATCTAATTTTCCTATTGGTATCCTATCCGGAATCAAGTCTATAGGCGATAAAGTATAAATAACTGCTGTAATAAAAGGAAGCCAATATCTTAACTTCATCTTATTTTTATTTTGATATCTTTTATATACTTCGTACTTTCTATATATTCCGTCTTCGCCTAATATTTCAATATCATCTTCATTTATTTCTACATAATCTTCTTTGTTCTTTTTATCATTTGCCATATAATTATCCGTAAAATATCAGCTTATTGAATACTTGCTTTCCTTAATTTTATTACATTTTATTCAAACTAGTATATGTAAAACCTGCAGACACTGCACCTCCTATTAGAGGAACAGCCTTTGATACAGATTTCATAAAACTTTTAGAACCTATTTTTATACCTATAGATTTTAATATGCTTGAAATAACTGCATATCCTACTACAGAACTTACTCTAAAACCTATTCTTGCACTTTTTTCAGCTATAGCTTTCCATATACTATTTAAAGCAAATATAGCTTCCTTATCTTCAAACATTACTCCAATATATACGGCAGCAAGACAAGCCTCATCATCTGTCATCGAATCGCCTAAAGTAAAACTAGGAAGTCCTGATATATAGCATAGTTTCTGTACTATTCTTAAAGCATGACATAAAAATTGAGCCGTATCTGCTGGAACTGCCCCTATACCAACGATTCCTTCAGGAAGTCCTGAAACAAATGATATAGCTGATGATTTGGCTATTTCATAATTAATAGCTTCTCTTGATTTTGTATCTATTATATTTAATGGTACTCCTGCATCATAAGCGCCTTTCTCTAGTATAGTCTGAAGAAGTGAAGGATATTCTGATGCAAATGCAGCAACTAAATATTTATGCTTATCTATTTTTACAAGAGGCATATTGGATACCATCTTTATAAACGATAAAATACTTTTTTCTTCCATAAATAATAAACTCCAACTTTTCAAATTATATAGTATATACATTAATAGTCAATTAAATATTTATTATGTATAAAAAAAGAATAGCTAAAATATTAACTATTCTTTTTATTATTATTTTTTAACTATATTTAATTTCTATACCTAAACAACTATATTTTGTCAAAAATAAATTTATATTTTTGTTTTTATATCTGGGGCTTTGCCCACCGCTCTGCGTGCTTACGCAATACCCCAGTTCTTTTACGACCGGAGGAAGTACTGTAAGTATTGGTATAAAAGAACCAAAACAACTGCATTTTTAATCCAAATTTAGGATATATCCTATATTTAATAAGTATTTTTCAAATATAAAGTTCTAGCAATTGCGTTTT
>CASEHG010000151.1 GCA_949287565.1 uncultured Brachyspira sp. | reverse complement strand
ATATAACAAATCTTTTTTTAATTAGTTTTATTAATATAGTTTAATTATAGTTTTTACAACTATATAAAAGTACATTATAAATAGAGTTTTTATTATATTTTTAATAATGATATTTAAAAAATATCCGAATAATTATTAAAGAAATATAATAGTAATTGGGACTTGAAAGTGCATTATATAGGTTTTTTAATAGCTTTTATTTTATATTTTACAGCTAATTTAAATGCTGTTGTTTATGATGTTTTTTCGGACACAAATAATATTTATTATAGTACATTAAATAATTTTACTAATAGTTATATATTATATGATAGCGACTCGGCACTTAACTATTTAACAGGAGATACGGCACTTGATTCTAGTATTTTGCAAGGGCTTATATACAGTAAAGATATTAAAAGTATAGAGGGTGCTAATGGCGGAGATGCTGTATTCTTTCATAATATTAAGTCTTATATAAAACTTGATTATTATACGGGAGATGGTACGCATAACTTTGAAGATACTATGACAAGTTTTACTTTGGAATTTTATTTGAATCCTTATAGAATAAGAATGAATTCTCAAGTACTATCAAAAACAGCTATATATAATGAAAATGGTGTTACAAAATCTTCCGGTATAAAGGCTAATATTGTTAATGGTAGATTAGTTTGGCAGTTTAATAATTTGTTCTCTTATAATGGTGTATATACAAATGTTATGCTCACTCAAGGGGAATATTTAAAAGAAAATGAATGGAGACATCATAGTGTAAGTTTTAATGCTGCTACAGGAAAATTAGTAAAATATATAGACGGACTTGAAGAACAGGTAATATATTTAACTAGTACAGGAGATGAAACAGGTTCTCCTTACACTATAGAATTTGATAATATAAAATTAGATCCTTTATATTTAGGAAATGGTTTTATAGGCGGATTAGATGCTTTTTATTTTACACCTCGTTATAAGCAGACTTTTAATTTATATCCTTATACAGCAGATGGTGAAATAATAAGTAAAGTTATAGATTTTGAGAATAAGAATACATTTATTGATTCTATAGATTATGTTGGAAATGGTACAAATGGAAGTTATATAGATTTATATTATAGAACTTCAGATTATTATTTCGCTCCTGGAGATGTAAATATAGCTTGGGAACCTTTAAAAAATCATACAAATATGATGACAAATACAATGACTAGATATGTTCAGGTGAGAGCTGTATTAAAGAGTAATGTTGATAGAAATGTTACACCTGTGTTGAATAATGTTTCTATAAATTATCATAATCCTGAAAAACCTTTGGTGCCATCTAATTTAACAGCTACTGCAATAAATGGAACTTCTGTTATGTTAAAATGGAATGGTTCTCATGAGAATATATCAGGATATAAAATTTATTATGGAACTAAATCAGGAGTATATAATGAAGCACAATATACACCTATAGTAATAGAAAATGTACAGGAATATACAATAGAAGGACTTCAGGAAGGAAGAGTTTATTACTTTACTGTTACAGCTATAGGCGGAGAGGGCGGAAATATAGAAAGTGGTTTTTCTGAAGAAGTTTATGTAAGACCAATTCAATAAAAAGGAGTATGAACGTGTCTACTAATACTAAAGCAATGAAATTAAGTAATCTTGCCGAAGAATTATTAAAGAAAGGAGTAAATGAAGAGGCTATAGAAGCCTTGAAAAGAAGTATGCGATTAAGTACTTCTGAAGATATGAAAGCATATTTACAAGTTGCAGTTTCTTTGTTTGAAAACGGCGATTATGAACATGCTAAAATATTTTTAAATACTTTTTTAGAATATTGGATGGCAGCAGAGGCATATTTTATTTTAGGTGCTATTGCTAAAAAAGAATATAGACTTGAAGAGGCTTTTGAACTTTACAGAAAAGGTATTACTTTATATACTTCATCAAATCTTAATCCTTATTATGAATTTTTATCTTTATGTACTTTGCTTAAAGAAGAAGATAAAGGATTGGAAACTGCTAAAAATGTACTTAAAATTAATTCTAAGGATAGGGTTGCTTTAGTTTATATGGCTAATTACTTCTTTAGAAATAAACTTTATAAAGAAGCTATGAATTTTTATAAAATATTAGTAGATAATAAATTGGCTGATCATAATGATTATCATTATTATGGTGTTTGTTTGCATGAAATTAAAGATTATAAAAAAGCAGAAAATATGTATTTGCAGGCTTTAGCTATGTATCCGGCTGACACTCCTGAAGTTTTAGCTCTTAAAAATCTTAGAAGCAAAACTTTAAAAGATAATTATCCTAATTTGAAAGAAAGCAAAGAAAAATATACAAATAAAATAAAAGAAAATCCTGAATCTAGTGATTATTTCCATTTGGGTAATATTGAATTTATCGATGGAAATTATGAAAAAGCTGCTGAATTATATTCCAAAGCTAAAGAAGTTTATGAAGAGCAGGTAGTTATTTTATAAAATAAGTTAAAATAGTGTTATAGTTTTGATATCGCTTCTCTTAGATATAATTTTATTTTTTTAAATAATATAAAAATATTTAATCTATTTTATCAAATACTTTTTATTTGAGCTTATGATAATTCAATTTCCTAAAATAATAAATATATGAAATAAAATTACTTGACAAAATATTGTTTTATTTTATATTTCGATTTAATAAGAATTTTTTTATTAATATATTTTAGCATAAAAATTGTGAGCGTCTGGCAATTTTAGTTGTAAGAGATGGTTGCATATAGCGGTGAACAATTTTATTAGTAATAAAAAGTTTATAGCTAACAATAATAAACAATTTTTATTAATAATTTGAAAATAAAAATTGTGAGCGTCTGGCAAGTTTACTTGTCAGAGATATATTGCGAACAATTTTTATTATAATAAAGGAAAGCATATGTCATATTTTGAAGAAGGTTTGCAATTATTTAGAGAAACTCAGTTTGAAAAAGCATCAGAATTATTTCTTAAGGCTTTAGAAGAAGATAGTAATAATTCTGAAATATATAATTATTTAGGTATCGCTAAACAAGCATTAGGGTTATTTGAAGAAGCTATTAATTATTATAATAAAGGTATAGAAGTAGATGAAAATTATGCAGAACTTTATTATAATAGAGCAAATTGTGAATCTAATTTAGGACTTTATGAAGCAGCTATAAACGATTATGATAAAGTTATAGAGTTAGTACCTACACATTCAAAAGCTTATGATGACAGAGGATATGCTAAAGGTAATTTGGGTTATTATGAAGAGGCTATAAAGGATATTGATAAAGCTATTGTTTTGGATAGTAATAATATAGATGCTTATATAGATAGGGCATTCATAAAATTAATGTCAAAAAAATATATTGAAGCTATAGAAGATTATAAAAAAGTATTGGAGTTAGATGACACAGAAGTTTATGCCTATAATGGTATAGGTGATGCTAAAAGAAGTATCGGGCTTTATGAAGAAGCTATTAGTTATTATAATAAAGTTATAGAGCTTTCTAATGGAAATAGTTCTTATGCCTATAATAATAGAGGAGCATGCAAAATAGGATTGGGCTTGTATAATGAGGCTATAATAGATATAAATAAGGCATTAGAAATATATGATGAATATACTGATGCTTATAATAATAGAGGAACGGCTGAATATAATTTAGAACTTTATAAAGAAGCTATTAAAGATTTTGATAAGGCTATAGAGTTATCGCCTCAATATTTTTATGCCTATAATAATAGAGGAAATTCAAAAAGTGCATTAGGATTATATGAAGATGCTGTAGAAGATTTTAATAAAGCAATAAGTATAGAGCCTCAATATATTGATGCATATTATAATAGAGCAATAGCCAAAAATAATATGGGGCTTCATAATGAGGCTGTAAAAGATTATGATATGGTAATAGAATTGGATAATAATCATAATAAATGCCTATTATAATAGAGGTCTTTCATATTATAATTTAGCAGATTATGAAGAGGCCATTAAAAATTATGATAGAGTTATAGAGTTAAATTCTAAATTGGCTGATGCATATAATAATAGAGGATTTGCAAAATATAGTATGGGATTATATGAAGAAGCTATTAAAGATTATGATAAAGCTATAGATATAGATCCAAACTATGAAAAAGCCAAACAGAATAAAGAAGAAGCTTTAAAAAAATTATCAAATTAATATAAATGAGTAATAAGATTTTTAATGTTTAATAAAAAAGGTTAGTATCATAATAATACTAACCTTCATTGATCTACTCAAATTTACTTATTTTTTTAGTTTTCTTCCTTCCTTATCAGTAAATTTGTCCAGTATGATCATTACAATGTCAATAATGTACCATATACCAAATCCGCCGAATGTAATAAGATACAATATGCCTGTTCCTATTTTTCCTACATAGAATCTGTGTACTGGTAAAAATATTGCTAAAATTAATGTAACAACCCAGCTCTTGTCTGAAATTTCCATAAATCGCTCCTTGATTTTTTTTACCATACCATTGTATACTATATTGTAAAAAATACAAGTGTAGCATAATTCTTTATAATAAAAAATATTATTCTCATTATTTTTTTCATTGTTCCGATAATTTAAAAATAGATTTATTTTACAAAGATATTACAATTTTAGTTTTTATTAATATATATTATTGTAAGGAGAGGTGTATATATGGCAACAAGTGAAGCTTTTCTTGATGAAGTATATAAAAATGCAGTAGAAGCAGAAGTAAATAAAAGAAGCACCATGCTTTCTAATTTGGCAGATAATGCAAGAGATTATCAAAGACAAATATCTGCATATGAAGATTTAAAGGCCAGATTGGATACACTTGCTACAGCCTCAAAAGAACTTTACGGCTTTCGTTCTCCTTTTAAAAATTATGTAGGTACGGGAGAAGGAATACCGGATTACTTCACTGTTACAGCTAATAGATTGGCTAATACTACCACTTATGATATAGCTATTAAAGATATAGCAGCGAGCCAGAAATTCTCATCAAAGGCATTTAATATGGCTGATACTCTTCCCGCAGGAAAAATAGTTCTTAAGATAGGTGAAGAAGAAACTACTATAGACTTTGCCGGCGGAAGTTTGGTAAATTTACAAAAAGCTATAGATAAGGCTTTCGGTAAGAAAATAAAAACTACAATAACTCAAAAATCAAGGAATTTACAAGTTCTTACTATGGACTTAGTAAAAACAGGTTCTAAAAATATAGTTGAAGTTGTAAGCGATGAATCAGGTATATTAAAAGAGCTTAATATGTTCACAAGACGCCCTTACAGGCATTTGGGACATATATTTAATGAACAGCTTTTGAGTAAATGGGAAGATGAATCAGATAATTTAACTACTAACTATATGGTAAAAAATGACTTTATAGTACTTAAAGGCGAGAATAAATTATCACTCCCATTACATAGAGAGGCAGAAGCTAATGAAAATATAACTTTATCTATAACAGCCAGAGTTTCTGATACTTTAGATGATGAAGAAGCTCCTATTATGCCTCCTACAGTTGATTTGTCTATTCCAGATACAGGATTAACTTTTAATAAAATAGACAGTGTAATATATAAAGATGTTGAATTATACGGAGAAGGTTTATCACCTGCAGACAGTTCAAGAACTTTTGAAGATATAAAGAAATATAAAGATGCCTTAGAAGCTGAAAGGAAGGCAAAAGAGGGAGTTGAAGCAGAAGCTCCTGAACCAGTAGATGATACAGGATTTAATTCTGAGATTATAGGTGTAAAATATATAAATAAAGCTGGAGATGAAGTAGAAAAATTCTTTGCTTTACCTACTATAAGTGCTTCATGGCAAAGACTCAATATTCCTATAGGCGGACAATTTGAACCTGGCGATGTTATAACAGAGGTTGTTCTTATAAATAAAAATGCTGGTTATAATGTATTTTATAAGGATTTATTAGTTGAGGATATGGGTAAGGAAGAAGATGCCCCTAATTATTTAGTTTCAGAGGCAACAGATGCTAGAGCTTCTATAGACGGAGTTGATGTATTAAGCGAGAGCAATGAGTTTAATGATGTGGTTAATGGACTTAATATCACAGCTAAAAAAGTTACTCCTGAAGCATTTGCCACTACTATTGAAGTTGATAAAGAGGGAGTAGTTAATGCTATAGCCAATTTTATAAGGGCTTATAATGAAGTTATAGACCTTCTTAATGATACTATGCTAAGACCTTTAGCAAGAGATATCAGAGATGGTCTTCAAAATATGAATAGAACCGACTTGAATGATTTAGCTACCACTTTGGGTGTAGAGTTTAATCCGGATATGACAGATGATGCTCTTAGAAAAAAACTTTATTATGTTGGAGTATTCAGCGGAAATACACTTGTAAGCACTTTATCTCAAAGAGTAAGAATGATAGTTGCTGATGCTTATGAAACAGAATACGGCGAGGAATTGGCACTTCTTGACCAAATAGGAATAAATAGAGGAGATGCCGGAGAAGATTGGGCTAAAGTAAAAAAAGGTTTCTTGCAAGTAGATGAAGAAAAATTCATGAATAAAATAGAAACTCAAATGGACGGTATAGAAGAATTGTTCTCTAATGATACCACAGGAGATGATATACCGGATACAGGAGTTGCTTATGTTATGAGCGATTTTGTAACTCCTTATTCTCAAACAAGAGGTATTGTTGAAAATAGTATTTCTATGACAAAGAGCCGTTTAGATGATAATAAGAGAAGAATGGACGATGAAAAAGACCGTATAGAAGAATACAGACAGCAAAGACTTGCTTCATATTATCAAATGCAGGCAGAATTGCAGCAGGCTGAAAGAGAAAGAAAAAGACTTGAGTCTTCACTTAATCAGAATAATGGCGGTAATTAATTATTAATTATTGTTTATATATTATGCTATTGTGTATTTGATATGCAATAGCATTTTTTTATTAAATAAGTATATTTTAGTTATGAAAAAAATCGGACTTGTACTAGGCGGTGGAGGAGGCAGAGGTGCTTATCATATAGGCGTATGGAAATATTTAAAAGAATCCGGCATATATGATAAAGTTAGTGCCATTTCCGGAAATTCTGTTGGTGCTTTGAATTCATGCCTCATGGCTATGAATGATTATGAAGCAGCCGAAAAAGTGTGGATAAAAGAAATAGAAACAAAAATTCTCACCCCAAAAAAAATTAAAGACTATTTTAAAATTGATAAATCTTCTATATTTGGCATATTTTCAAGAGAAGGATTAATTGAAGTGATAGATAAATATATTGATCTTAATCTTTTATCAAATTATCATTTTAATTTATATGCTTCAAGTACGGAATATAATGCTCCTTTTTTTATAAAGTCAAAATATTTCAAATTAAACGGCAATTCTACTGAAAGAATAAAAAAAATACTTTTGGCTACTTCTGCTCTTGTAACTGTATTTCCTACAGAAAAGATTGATGATAAATTATATCTTGACGGATGCTATACAGATGATTGTCCCATAGAGCCTCTTTATCTTTATGAAGATTGTACTGATATAATAGTTATTCATTTGGATTATAAAAAGCCTGTGAAAAAGAAGGATAATGTTAATATTTATGAAATGTATCCCTCTAAAGATCTAGGCAATTTTTTTAAGGGTGTACTTGATTTCTCTCCAAAAGGTGCTGAAAGAAGAATAGAACAGGGCTATAATGATGCTAAAAATTATTTCAAAGATTTGAATATATTCTAATAAAATATACAAAAAACAACTATAAATATATATAATGTTAACATAATCTAGTTATCATAATATATAAAAAACTATTTCTTTTTACATATTATAAAAAATCATGTTTTTTTATACAATATATGATATTGACTTTTTTAATAATTCTATTATTATAAAAGCCGTCAAAAATAATGTGTATAAATATAGTAAGGTTATGGGAATGAATACTAGGGGTAAGTCTAAAAAGAAAATTAAGGAAAATGATAATCCTTTTTTAAATTTAAATGCCAATGCTAAAGAGAATGATGAATTAGCAAAGGCGTCTATTAAGACTATAGCAAACAGCGTTATCATCACAGAAAGCGATAATAAAAGAATAGACAGAAGCAAGAAAGAAGAGTCATCAGAAATAATAGATCCTTCAAGAAAAGAATGGCTTTATTATACTAGATCTCCTTTAATGGATAATTACAGGGATAATCTTTATAGGGAGTATTATAGTTTATCAGTATTATTATCTTTAAGAGGCGACAACAATAATGAAAGAACTTTAGGGCTTTCTTTAAAATTAATAGATTTAGAAAATAAAAAAGAGTATAGAGTAGGCGAGCTTGAAAGTTTCTTATTTTCATGCGTTATCGGAGAGAAACAGAATATAGAAGATGATGAAAGAGTAATAGAGCTTGAAGATTTTAGCAAGGCGGAAGCTAAATTAATAAGATTTTTGAATAATTTGTATGCAGAAGCTAAGCAGATACAAGAAAATGGTAAGTTATGGTTCAAAGATTATAATGCTTATCAATGTTTATCGCTTTTAAAGGATGTTCCTAATATAAGACTTGAAAGCAGAGTAATTACATTCAGCGATGAAGTATTAAATCTACAGTTAGAAAGCTATTATAATGAAAATAAGGATTTAGTGCTTAATCTAAGCATTAAAGATGTTGATTTAAATAGAGTTTATACATTCGGTGAGAACTGCGATTTTGTACTATATAAAGATATTTTTTATGAAACTAATCCTTCATACCCTAGAATAAAAAAGAATATTTTTAAAGACAGCATAGTAGTAAAAAAAGATTATATAAAAGATTTCTGTTCAAGGGTTCTTCCTAATCTTAAAAAAGATTTTGATAATATAGAACTTCCTGAAGATATAAAAGAGAATGATATATTAGCTTTCCCTGCTCAGGCATTGGTATTTTTGGATTATGACGGAACTAATGTATTTTCTACTATAAAGTTTAAATATGGTTCTTTTACTGTTGATCCTTATTCCGGAAAGTTTACAAGCAGCAATATGTTTGATAATGAGGTTACAGAGATTTATAGAGATACTGAAAAAGAAGAATATTTCTGCAGAACTTTATCAAAATATTTGGAGAAGGTAGGAGATTATACATTTGCTACTTCAGATGATGAGAAGATATTCTATTTATGCTATAAAATACTTCCTGCACTTCAGGATAGGGGTTGGACTTGTTATTATAGTGAATCTTTCAAATCATTAAAATTGAATGTTAAGCCTCTTAAAATGAGAGTTTCTTTAACTAAGGATATTAACTTCTTTGAGATTAATTTTTCATTTGAAGGAGTTAAAGAACTTCATGATCTATCTGAAATAGTAAGGGCTGTAAAGGTTGAAAATAAAGAATATATAAGACTTCAGAATGGTTCATTCGTGCCTATAGATTTGGAAGTAATCGATTATATAGCCAAGATGTTCAAAGAAAATCCTATAGAACAGAAAGAGGATAACAGATATTTGCTTCCTATGTTCAGTGCTCCTTATTTTGCTGATATGCTAGAGAAACATAGCGGAATAGAATTGGATTTAGATGATAATACTGTTGATACTATAGCCAATATAAAACGTGTTGAATATGATGAAATACCTCCTAAAGATATAGTAGGCGAGTTCAGAAGCTATCAATTAATAGGTTATAAATGGCTTAGAAAATTAGCTGATATGTCATTAAACGGTATACTTGCTGATGATATGGGACTTGGTAAAAGTTTTCAGACTATAGCTACAATATTAAAAGAAAAAGAAAATGGTAATAAACTCACTTCATTAGTTGTTGCTCCTACTTCATGCGTTGCTAATTGGGAATGTGAGATTAAAAAATTTGCTCCTTCTCTTGAGGTTATAGTTTTATCAGGTAATTTAAAAACTAGAATGAAAAAGATTAAGGCTGTAAGCAATTATGATGTTGCAGTAATATCATATTCTACATTAAGACGCGATGTAAAAGCATTAAGTGAAAATGAGTTTAACTATCTTATACTTGATGAGGCACAGCATATAAAGAATGCCAATACTCAGAATGCAAAAATGGTAAAGAGTTTAAAATCATTAAAAAGACTTGCTCTAAGCGGTACGCCTATAGAAAACAGCATAAGCGAGATGTGGTCAATGTTTGATTTTCTTATGCCGGGATTTTTGGGTAAGCATAAGGACTTTGTTGAAGATTATGAAGCTCCTATACTTGCAGGTTTGGATAGTTCAAGCGAGGCATTGGATAATTTAAAAACTAGAATAGCACCTTTCATATTAAGAAGATTAAAAACAGATGTACTTACAGATTTGCCTCCGAAACATACAGTTGTAAGCTACTGCGATTTAACTAAAGATCAAAAAGAACTTTATATGTCAATACTTGAAGCTGCTAGAATAGAAATATTTGAAACTGTTAAACGTAAAGGTTTTGCTCAATCACATATAGAAATATTTTCAGCATTAACAAGATTAAGACAGGTTTGCTGCCACCCAAGATTAATGCATGAAGATTTACGAGGTGAAAGTCATACAAGCGGTAAGTTTAATATGTTTATAGAGATGATTAAAGAAGCTATTTCAGGAGGACATAGTGTATTGGTATTCAGTTCATTTACTAGAATGCTTAATCTTATGCGCAGTGCTTTCAAGAAATTAGGAATAGATTATTTTTATTTGGACGGAGCCACAAAGGACAGAATGGATTTAGTTCATAGATTCAATGCTGGAGAAGCCCCTATATTTTTACTTAGCCTTAAAGCAGCAGGTACAGGGCTTACTCTTACTCAGGCGGATACTGTAATGCATTATGATTTATGGTGGAATCCAGCCGTTGAAGATCAGGCCACTGACAGAGCTTACAGAATAGGGCAGAAACGCGTTGTAACTAATTATAAGCTAATCACAAGAGGCACTATAGAAGAGAAGATACTGGAACTTCAAAACAAAAAACGTTTATTGATTGATACTGTAGTCGGCGATTCTATGGGCGATATTAATAAATTGAGCTGGGACGAAGTGAAGAATCTTAT
>CASEHG010000150.1 GCA_949287565.1 uncultured Brachyspira sp. | reverse complement strand
TGCTTCTTTATAATCATCTTCCCTTACAGTGTTTACAGAAAATATTTCAGGAACATTTTCAGTAACGCTTGAAGCATCAACTAAAGCTACATAAAAAGTAAGCTCATCATTATTTTCTTCTTCTTCATCATGATTGTGTCCGCATCCGCAAGAATGCTCTTCATCGTCATGATTATGCCCGCAACTGCAGGAATGCTCTTCATCGTCATGATTATGTTCGCAGCCACAGGAATGTTCTTCATCATCTTGACAGCATCCGCCTTCACTATGTCCGCATCCGCAAGAATGATCGTCTTCTTCCATAACCATAGGTAAATACTGCAGTTTAATATATGCTTCCCATTTAGATTTATCTCTTATAAATTTGGATTCTTCTATTTCATTGAATTCTAATACCATATATTCATCTGATTCTGATAATATATCTCTGAATTCTTCAATTGTCATATTATGGTCATATTCTTTAGTAAATACAGCAGCCATCCATGATTCTAATCTCTGCTCTCCGCTGGAAAATACATTATATAACTTTTCATTATAATCCATTATTTTTACCTCTATATATTATTAATTTTGTATTATAAGATTAAAAAGCTTTTTTAGTATAGTGTAATTTATATTTTTTTCAACTTTTTTAAAGTTATAAATTAGTAAAAAATGTGTCCAAAATCTTCTTCTCTTTTTTCCATTCAGGCATATAAAGACTTACTATATTATAGAATTTTTTACTATGATTAGCCTGCAGTAAATGGGCTAATTCATGAAGCACAATATATTCTATGGAAGAAAGAGGATATTTCATAAGCTCTAAATTGAATGTAAGATGTTTTTTTATTGTATCGCATGAACCCCATTTACTTTTTAATTTTTTTACTGTGAATGTATTAATTTCTAAGTTCATCATAGAAGTGTACTTTTTTATAAGTAAGTCAAATAGTTTTAATGCCTCTTTTTTGTACCATGTATCAAGAAGAATATGCTTTTTTCTTATATCGCTGTTTTTGTATTCTTCTTTATCTTTTATATTTACATACATATACATAGTTCTGCCTGCAAGGATTATATTTTCTTTTTGGCATTTTAATACTTTAAGCATATAGCTTTTGCCTAGATAATATACTTCATTTCCGCTTGCTAATTCTTTTTTACTTAAATCAAAGCTGTTTTTCTTTTTTATAGCTTCTTTTCTTTCTTCTATCCAATCTTTTCTTTTTTCTATGAGTTCGTATATGTATTTTTTGGCAGCTCTTTTTGGGGCTGTAACATATATATTTAAATCTGGCTTTACTCTTATATAGATATTTTTAATTTTTTTGTATTCTATTATTATTTTACTTATAGTTTGCATATATATTTAAACCTATCTTTACGAGCATTTTTAAAAATTCTTTCATCTCTTCATTGCTTATACTCAATATTTTTTTGTCTTCGCTTTCATTTCCAAGTTCAAATAATTTTATATCTATATCTCCTTCTATATTATTTCTTATAGATTGTATATTCTGCCAATTAGGCATACCGCTGTTTGATTTGAATAATTCATCAACAAATAGAGAAAAGTCTATTAATGTATTATCATTATCTATATATTTTTTTGAGTTATCATATATTGATCTTGCACATTTATTATTTCTTATACGCTCATCATATTTAAGATTTTCTTTTTCGTTTTCTCCTCTTATTGTTGAAGCCACTTCCATTGCCTCTAAAAGTTTTTCTTTTTCATTTATTCTGTTATTTTGATATTTTTCTATTATATTAAATATTTTCTCTGAAAGTTTGCTGTACATTTCTGGGTTTTCTTCCATTTTTTCTTTTATAACGCTGTTGGCTGCATTTATTATAGCATCTGCTTTTGATTCGTTTAGATGCTCTATTTCTTTTTCAAAGTCTGCATCAAATATGCTAGGTATTTCATTTAATACTTTAACATTATTATCAGTACCTACAAACTCATCGTATAATTTCTGCATTTTGGATTCATATTCTTTAAAATCTACCGCTTCATGATGAGTAATTCTCAAACGGTTTCTGATTTCAACACATGTTTTAAATAGTTCTTTGTATTTTTTTATTTCTTCATATTCAAAACTTTCTATAAAATGATCGCTGAATTGACATATATTTAAAAGCTTTGAATAGTTTAAAAATAGTTCATAGAATTTTTTTCTTTTATCTTCATCGCTTAGAAGTGGAGGGCATATATCGTAGGCTTCTTTTAAACTAAGTTCCGGAAGAAACTGTATTAAATCTTCATAAGCATTTTTAAACTCTGTGATTTTATCTTTTATATCGAATACAACATCTTCAATATCTTGAGGGTCATAATTAGCCAATTTATCATAAGCATTTAAAGCATTATCCAAGTTGGCTAGAAGTCCTCTATAGTCTATTAATATACCGTTATCTTTTCCTGAATATGCTCTGTTTACTCTTGCTATAGCCTGAAGAAGTCCATGATCTTTTAATTTTTTATCTATATATAAAACCTGAGCCCTTGGAGCATCGAATCCTGTAAGGAGTTTATCTACTACTATTATTATATCTATATTGCCTTTTTTAAAACTTTTGATTATTTCTTCCGTGTATTTATTTTCATCATTTGAGTATTTGCTGTATAGGGCTTTCCATTTTTCGGATACATATTGTTTTTTTTCTGAGCCTTTATTTTTCTTGTATTCATCAGTGTCGCTGCCTTCATCTGTTTGAGAAGATATGACTACAGCAGTTTCAAGGCTATGATAAGTATCGAATATTTCTTTCATCTTCATAGCCTGATATTTACTTTCAACTGCAAGCATGGCATTGAACTCTGTATTTGCTAAATTAGTTTTATAATGTTTTGCTATATCATCGGCTAATACTATCAATCTTTGTTCGCTTTCAAGTATAACATTTTCGCTTACATTTTTCTTTTGTAAATCTTCTTTTTCTTTATCTGTTAAATCTCTTGTAATCAAATCGAATCTATAATCCAAGCCTTTTTTATCGTATATTTCCTGATTTATTAATCTGCTTTCATAGTATAGCGGAACTATTACTTTATCTTCCAAAGCATCTCTTATGGTGTATGAATCTATAAAGCCTCCGAATTTTTCTGCAGTACTTTTTTCGGATTTGTATAAAGGTGTTCCTGTAAAGCCCAAATAACATGCATTAGGAAAAACTTTTCTCATCTTAACGGCAAAATCTCCGTACTGACTTCTATGGCTTTCATCTACCAATATAAAAATATCTGCCGAATCCATTACCACTTTTTTATCGAATACTTTTTCAAATTTATTTATTACAGTTGTGATTACGCTTTTACCGCTTTCTATTAATTTTATTAAGTTTGCACCTGTTGCTGCTCTTTCCACTGATATATCTGTATTTTTGAAAGTGCTGTGAATTTGCTCGTCTAAATCTACTCTGTCGGTTACTACTACTATTTTGGAGTTTTTTATTTTTCTTGATATTATTTTGGTAAGCATAGACATTGTGAGGCTTTTACCGCTTCCCTGAGTATGCCATATAACTCCGCCTTGTCTTTTTCCTTGACTTATATTTTGTATTCTATCTATTGTCTTTTTTATAGCGAAATATTGATTGTATCTTGTAACTTTTTTTACTGTGCCGTCAAATATGATAAAATATTCTAATATATCGAATAATCTTTCTTTTTCAAATAATGAATATAAAGTGATATCTATTTCATTTATTACCCTGTCTTTAATTATTGTTTTAAGGGCATTCATTACTTTGCTTTCTTCTTTTTTCCCTGTTTTACTTTTTTTATTGTCATTATTTTCTTTATCTTTCCAAACATTATATAATTTTACCGGAGTTCCTGCTGTGCCGTATTTAACCATATCATCATTAGCACATATTAATAATTGGCTGAATTTAAATAATTGTCTTATTTCTTTTTCTTCCTGATTTCTCACCATCTGCTCAATGGCATTTTTTGAGTCTACGCTTCCTTTTTTTAATTCTATTACCGCTATAGGTATGCCGTTTATAAATATTACCAAATCCGGTCTTCTAGTTTTTTCTTTTTCTTCTGTGCAGTTTCTAGTTACTGTAAACTCTTCAGTGATATGAAAAGTATTATTTTCTGTATTGTCAAAATCTATATATTTAATATTGAAGCTTTCGTATTTATTTCCGATTTTTTCTTTGTATGATTCGCCTTTTAAAATTCTTTCTGTGATTTCTTCATTAGTGATTAGATATCCTTTTATAAGCGGCATATCCAAGTCGCTTATAGCCTTTTTTATATTATCTATTGAAAAGCTGTTTTTTTTATCATCATACATAAAGTAATTAATTTTTTTAAGCTGTTCTTCTAGAATATTTTTAAATAGCACATTATTAGTATCATAATCTCTTTCTTTAAGAGCTTCTTCAGGGCTTAAATATTGATATCCCATATTTTTAAAAAGTTCTATAACTTTATTTTGTAATATTCTTTCGCTGTATTGTTCATTCATAAAAAACTCCTGTATTCGCGTATTCGCCATACGGGCAACCCGCACGGTAATGCAAATTATTATGGATAGCCAACTATACGTGCGGCTGATTACTTTTCATTATACAATTATATTCTAAACTTTAAATCCTCACTTTCCCAGTTAAAAGCCCTACGAGCTGTTACTGCAGGTACGTTTCGCGAGTACTCGCCGTACTGGCATTCCGCACGGTATTGCTTATTCTTATCAAACGCCCTATGTAAGTGCGGATGATTACTTTTTATAACACAATAAATATTTTTTCTTAAACCCTCACTTCACCTGTTAATAATTTCTGCATAAGCCCTTTCTTCTGCTGTTTACGAAGTTCTAACTGCTTTTTAAGATTCTCTATGTCCTCATCTATAACCGAAAGCAGCCCTGCAATCTTTTTCTGTTCTTCTAGGCTTGGAACTTTTATTTTCATATCTGTTAATGTACTTAAAACTATATATGGTGTATTTCCTTCATTTTTTTCCTTTTTTATTCTATCTTTTAAATATCTATCAAGATAATATTTTATATATTTTATATTTTCTTGAAAATCCATTAAAACATATGTCCTTTGATAAGCATTAAATTTACCTTTATAATAATGAACATATCCAACATGAGCACCATTACCAGATATCAATAAAGCTTCTCCATCAAAAGCATAATTATTTATTCTATAATATTCCTTAGCACAAGTATAAAATCTATATTTTCCATTTTCTTCCATAGCATTGGCATCTAATTTTCCTGTTTTTATATTTTTACTAATTTCAGATAATGTCTTAATTTTCCACTCGTCCGTAAAACCTTTGAATCGCACTTCACCGCTTAGCAGTCTTTGCATTATGCCTTTCTTATACTGCTCTTTTTTCTCTATTAGCTCCGTAAGGTTCTCTATAATATCATCGCATAATGACAATACTTCTGCTATGCGTTTTTGTTCATCTAGGGGTGGGAGTATTATATTCATATTAGCATATTCTTTTCCATTTATTCCCGGCTGTCCTGTCCTTGTAGATGTAATTTTTACAAAATCCCAATACCTTTTACTTTGAGTATAATATTTTAAAAATAGGCTATTTAATATATTTTGATTAGGTTTTACTTTTATTAAGTAACCCGCAAAAACTAGAGTACCATCTTTTTTATTATATAAATATGTTTTTCCAACTGAAGCTCCAGTTCTTGCAAACAAAAAATCATTATCATTTAAAATGTATTCTTCATAATTTTCATTGTTAACAGATACTTTATTATCATTTATAAAATTTCCGTATTCATCTATATCAGTTATCCTTATATATGTTGGTAATGAATTATCATATTTTACAGCAGGGGCATTCATTCCATATTTTGGTTGTTCTAATAGGCATTCTTGCAATTTTACTTCTTGCTAGCCGCGGGGGAGTGTTTTACTCATTATTATGCCTCCTTCTTATATTTGCATAAAAAATGTGAATGAATTATATTTATAGTTTCTGACAAAAGATCTTCTTTTTCACTATCATTTAACATTGCCATTTCATCATTAGAACCATGTTCATCTTTTGATAATTTTCCATATATTTTTATTAATTCATTAATATTATTTGATTCATTAAGTTCTCTTTTTTCCATTATCTTTTTTTCTAAACTTCTTTTATGGCTTTTTTTATTAATGGAAGTTACATAATATTCATCTACTAAAGTGTTTGGATCTGTTATAGAATATAAATATGCATTTACAAGTATTTTTTCTATTATCTTTCTACTAGATTTATGCATTGCATTTAAATCCTCTCTTCCTTTATATAT
>CASEHG010000149.1 GCA_949287565.1 uncultured Brachyspira sp. | reverse complement strand
ACGAAGTATGCTTATTAATATTAAAGTAAGCTCCAACTCTCCTTTTTTTTCATTTGCAAAAGGTGTATCTTTATGAGGTAAAAAAGGCCCTATACCTATCATCTCTGGTTTTATCTCCTGCATAAAAATTAAATCATCAGCAATATTCTCCAAAGTTTGATAAGGGCTTCCAACCATTATACCTGTACCTGTTTGATAGCCTAGTCTTTTCAAAGTTCTTAAACATTCTTTTCTATTTTCTAAACTCATATCTGCAGGGTGAAGCTTTGAATAGTGAATATCATCAGAAGTTTCATGTCTAAGCAAAAATCTATTAGCACCTTTTTCTTTTAATGCTTTATAATAGTCTTCTTCTTTCTCGCCTATTGATAATGTTAAAGCACAATCTGGATATTTTGTTTTAATTACTTTTACTATATCAGACATAATTTCTAAATTATAATAAGGGTCTTCACCGCCCTGAAGTACAAATGTTCTAAATCCTATCTCATAACCAAGTTCGCAGCATGATAAAATATCTTCTTTATCCAGTCTGTATCTCTCTGCATTTTTATTGCTTTTTCTTATTCCGCAGTATATACAGTCATTCTTACAATAATTAGTGAACTCTATAAGCCCGCGCATAAAAACATATTTACCAAATATTTTATCAGCTTTTTCTCTTGCTTTTACTCTTAGATATTCTTTTAATTTCTTTACTTCTTCTTTTTCTTCATCATTTAAATTTTTTATATTGATATTATTATCATATTCAAAAGATGATAAAAGAGTCAAAGCATCTTCTCTTGATATTTTTTCTTCTATTTCTATTTTGTTAATAATTTCTTTTGCCTTATTTATATTAATCAAGTTTATATTTCCTTTTTATGTAAAAAATACAATACAGCTTTTAATATAAAATTTTCTCAAAATATGATACATATAAATAAATTATGTAGTTTATACCTAAACAACTATATTTTGTAAAAAATAAATTTATATTTTTGTTTTTATATCTGGGGCTTTGCCCCATACCCCAGTTCTTTTACCGACGCTCTGCGTGCCGTAGGCAAGGTACCTTTCGGTATTGGTATAAAAGAACCAAAAGAACTGCATTTTTAGGTTATATCCTATATTTAATAAGCATGTTTTTAATATAAAGTTATAGCAATTGCGTTTTTTGCTACTTTTTTGTGCGGCAAAAAAGTAGATAAAATTTATATAAAGTGGATCAGTTGACAAACTTAAAAATTTTCAGTATATACTAAATAATGAAAATATATTATTATAGTTTTTCTATTTCTTCTATACTTAATCCTGTAACATCGCTTATCAATGATATATCTATATTTTTATTTTTCATATTTTTTGCTGTTACTATTTTATTTTCTTTTATACCTTGTTCTATACCTTTCTCTATGCCCTTCTCTATACCTTGTTCTATACCTTTTTTAAAACCTTCTTCAATCCCTAATCTTCTTTCCTCTTCAAGCATTATTTGATTTCCATAAAGATATGCTTCTCTTTTATCATATTCATTCATCATTAAGCTGTTTTTAATAAAATTATTATATTTTCTCTGCACTTCTTCCATTATAGGTTT
>CASEHG010000148.1 GCA_949287565.1 uncultured Brachyspira sp. | reverse complement strand
TATAAAACATTAAAATACATAATATATTTTTATAATAGTAAAATTAAAATTTTCTATTTTACTATACAAATTAATATTTAGTTTAATTATACGCAAAAATATTTTATCATGCTTGATATTATATTTTTTTATAGTAAAATAACTTAAGTTTTTTAACAGATGTCGATATTTTAAAGAATAGTTAAAAAATATTCGGAGATAACAATGAAAAAAGTTATTGCATTTATATTGCTACTATATTTCCCATTATTTTCCCAAAATAGCATAACATTTCCAGATTATATAGAAGATTTACAAACTAAATCTCCTAAAAAATCTATAGATTGGTTTAAGAAAAATTCTTATTCTGATGAATATGGTGTAAATGAATATGTATTTGATTTTTATAGAGGTGTAAGCAGATATTTATCATTCGTAAAATTTGGAAGTGCTAGAACAGAGGTTAATAGGGCAGCTAGTGATTTTAGAAAAGCTTTAGAACTCCCTAATGATCCTGTATATTCTTACAATGATAGAGCTTTCCTATATTTAGGCGGAATACTTACAATACTACCTGGTGATAAAGAATTACCTGCTAGGATATTTAAATACTATGCTGATAATTGCAAAACTTCTAATCCTCATTATCCTACAGCAATATATTGGAGTATGTATTTAAGTTATATTACTCCTATGGTTTACGAAAGTTATTATGAAACTTTGAATATACTATCTAAAAATCCTAATAACAAAATATATGATTACTTTTCAGGGGAGAATAAACCTATAAATGAAATGATGAAGAAATTAAAATCTCCTCAAGATATGACCCAGAAAGTTTATGAATGGACTACTTCCAATATGGATGTTTATACATTAATAAAAAATTCTATTCCTATACTTCCGGAAGAAGAAGGACTTTCTGTATTTACTGCACAAAAATTCAATACTTTTGAAAGATATTCTCCTGCTAAAAATATTGATGAAATAGAGAAAGAAATAGAAAAAAATGAAGAGGTTGAAGAAGATTTAGTAAAAACAGAAATAGCCCCAGAAGAAAAAGAAGAATTGGATGAGCTTCAGGATATAGCTAAAAGAGAAAAAACTCCCGAAAATGCTTCTAATAGAAAAATACCTTCTATAGAAAAAGAAATAGTTGATGAAATAGTTATAGATGACCCTAAAACTATTGAATATAAGACTAATATATTAAGAGGCACAAAAGAGGAGAAAGATATTCCTGAACCTACAAATATAGAAACAGAAATTGAAGATAAACCTTTATACCCATTGACTATTTTAATAGATAAAAGCCCTAATAATGGTCCTATAGGTGTTGATATAGAAGATTATTCATTCAATACAGAAGTTTCTACTAACTTTGTTATAGAGGTTTCTGAAGGAATGTATGAGGCTTATATCTCTTTTGGAGATAAACTGTATACTAATGCAGTAAAAGTAGAAAAAGATAAATATAATCTATTTTCTATAATAATAAAAGATCATACTACTACTACAAATGATATAGATAGCTTAAAAGAAGAGATAAAAGAAGAATTAATTGATGGAGATGGAGAAGAAGAAAAAGAAGAAGTAGTAGTAGAAGAAAAGCAAGAAGATGTTTCAGTAACAGTAGGAAAAGAAAATACACCTGTTAATAGATACGATGGAAATGCTAAAAATACTAGAAATATAATAAGAGAGGTATTATCTAGACCCGCTAAAGTAGCAACAGAATGGTTTAATACAAATCCTTATAATGAATATATGGGAATATCCGTAGAAGAATACACATATTATAGAGGAGTTGCATATTATTCAAGATTTTTAAATGAAGGAAGAAGATCTGCAGAATTCGCTGCTCAGGCCAAATCAGATTTGAGATTCGCATATAATAAAAAAGATAATTCTAATCTTTTGATGAGAACAAGACTTTATTTAGGTGCTGTTAACTTATTTGCTTATAATGATTTATATGAAGCTGATAAGATGTTTGCTGAAGTTGGTTCTTCTTTATCTGAAGATCATAGATATTATCCTACTGTTCTTTACTGGAGAAGCAAAATAGGTGTTGCAGATACTGCTAAATTGGAAGAGTTTTCAAAAATATTATCATCAAAACCAAAAAATACTCAAATATTAGATTATTCTTCTACAATGTTTAAAGATTTATCAGTTATGCCTTCTTATGAAGAAAAAATAACAGGCATTAGAGCTGTAGGAAAGTCAAAACCTATATATGAGCCTCCAAAGAATGCATCTAAGGCTGGAAGTACTAAAACTCAGGAAGTTTTAAATTAAAAAATAAATAATTAGGACAAGTAAATATGTTAGATATAAAAAAACCTAGAGGTACAAACGATTTTTTCTATGATTCTTCTAAAAGACTCGAATATATAGAAAATAAAATAAAAAATATAGTAAAACTTTATGGCTATGGCAGAATAAGAACGCCTTTATTTGAGTATACAGACCTTTTCACTAGAGGAATAGGAGAGGGTACTGATATAGTAGGAAAAGAGATGTTTACCTTTGAAGATAGAGGCGGAAGATCCCTTACTTTAAGGCCTGAAGGTACTGCTTCTGTAGCTCGTGCATATGTTGAAAACTCTATGCAAAATGAGTTTGCTATAAATAAATTATTTTATTTAGGCACTATGTATAGGGCTGAACGTCCTCAAAAGGGAAGATACAGAGAATTTAATCAGTTCGGAGTTGAGTGCATAGGAAATTCTTCTCCTTTGATAGATGCTGAAATCATACTTCTAAATATAAATGTACTAAAAGAATTTGGCATTGATGATGTTAATCTTCTAATAAATACTGTAGGATGTTCTAAATGTAAGCCTTCTTATAATAATGCTTTAAAAGAGGCTATTGGAAGCAAAAAAGATCAACTCTGTGAAACTTGTCAAAAAAGATATGAAGGCAATATATTAAGAATATTAGACTGCAAAAATGAAAAATGCAAAGAAACAATAAAAGATATACCAAAATTCTATGATTATGTATGCGATGAATGTAAGGAGCATTTTGATAAATTATGCGAAGAACTTACAAGAATAGGACAGAAATTCACAGTTGATCCTATGCTTGTTAGAGGATTAGATTATTATACAAAAACAGCTTTTGAAGTTCAAACAAATGCTTTAGGGGCTCAAAGTGCCATACTTGGAGGCGGAAGATATGATAATTTGATTGGTATTTTCAATAATGGAAAAGATGTTCCAGCTGTTGGAAGTGCTATGGGTATAGAAAGACTTCTTCTTGTTCTAGAGAATCAAAATAATATCATAACTGACAGGCTTGATGCTTATATTGTGGCATTTAAAGAAACTGAAAATGAGGTTTTAAAAATTATGCAGACTTTAAGAGCTAACAATATAAGCTGCGATTATGATTTTGCTGTGAAATCTATTAAAAGTCAATTCAAATCCGCTAACAAAAGAAATGCTAAATATGCTGTTGTGCTTGGAGAAGATGAATTCAAAAGAGGCATGTGCAAATTAAAAAATATGGACAGCGGCGAAGAAAAAGAAATATCTATAAATGATATACATAACAATATAGAAAAATAATTATGTCAAAAATTATTACATATTGTATTATCATTTGTTTTATCTAAAAACAATTACATAATAAAAATGAGAAAATTATGAAAAAATTATTTATTATATTAATTATACTTGTTGCTATAGTATCCGCTTCATCTGTGGCATTCATTCAGTATATGATTAGTCCTGTTGGCGGAGATAATGAAAAAGTATATTTTGAAATAAAACAGGGTGAAGGTGCTTCAACTATAGCTAATAAATTGGAATTGCAGGGGCTTATTAGAAATTCTAAAGTTTTTCTTGTATTTGCTAAATATCTTAAATATGATAGAAAACTTTTAAGCGGCTATTATGAAGTTAGCAGAAATATGAATATGATAGATATCATGAAGCATCTTAATAGCGGAAAACAGGCTATGGTAAGACTAACTATACCTGAAGGAAAAAATATTTATGAAATAGGAACTTATTTAGAATCTCAGGGCTTTACTACTAAAAAAGAATTTTTGGAAGTTTGCCATGATAAAGAGATATTAAAAAAATATAATATTCATTCCGATAGCGTTGAGGGTTATATATTTCCTTCTACTTACTATATAGTTAAAGGAAATCCAACTAAAATATTAGTTATGTATATGATAGATTCTCTTTTCAAACAATTTCCTGATTTAGAGGAAAGAGCCAAGAAAATGGGAAGAAATGTTCATGAAATACTAACTATGGCTTCAATAGTAGAAAAAGAGATGGGACCTCTTGATGACCCTAAATTAATATCATCTGCTTATTATAATCGTTTGAAAATAGATAAAAGATTAGAGGCTGATCCTACAACAATATATGCTATGACTTTGGTAAAAGGTGATTATATAGAAAAGCCAAATCTTAAATATGCTGATTTACGTATGGAACACCCTTATAATACATATAAAAATACAGGACTTCCTCCTGGACCTATATGTTCATCTGGTGCTAAAGCTATAGAAGCAGCATTAGATCCAGCAGATACTGATTATATTTTCTTTGTAGCAGACGGAACAGGAAAACATGCATTCTCTGTTACTTATGAAGAACATGTGGAGAACATTAACAGATATATTTTCAAAAAATAATTAATTACAATAGACAATACAAAAAATTAATAATTAAGTTTATAAAAAAGGGGCTTTATATAAGCCCCTTTTTTTTACTTACTTTCTTTTATTATCAACTAAACCCATTAAATTTCTTACTTCATACAATGTTTTTTCAGCTACTTCAGAAGCGTTTTTTGCTCCTTCTTTTAGTACATCATAAACATAGTATTTATCATTAGAGTATTTATTTATATTTTCTCTTATAGGTGCTAATTCATTATTAATATTTTTAGCAAGCATTCTCTTACATTGTACGCAGCCTATAGAAGCATTTTTACAGCCCTCACAAACTTCTTTCTGCTCATCTTCGCTTGAAAATATTTTATGATAACTATAAACATTACATATATCAGGATTGCCCGGATCTGTTTTAAGTTTTCTGTTAGTATCAGTCATAGCTTTCTGCATTATTAATTTTTCTGTTTCTTCTGCAGTTAAAGATAATGCTATATGGTTATTCAAAGACTTACTCATTTTATTTTGTCCGTCTAGTCCCAATATTCTCAATACTTTTCCATGATAAGTATCAGGTTCTTTGAAATATTCACCATATCTATTATTAAACTTTCTTACTATCATTCTTGTAAGCTCTACATGCTGTTCCTGATCCTCTCCAACAGGCACTATATCAGGATGATAAAGCAAAATATCAGCAGCCATTAAAGAAGGGTAGGTTAGAAGTGCTGCATTAATATTTTCAACATTCTTTCTAGATTTATCTTTATACTGAGTCATTCTTTCAAGCTCTGCTACAGGTATAATAGAATTAAATATCCAAGCTAATTCTGTATGTGCTCTTACATCTGACTGAACAAATATAGAACATTTATTTGGATCCAAACCGCATGCCAAATATTCAACGGCTGCATCCATTATTCTTTTTTGCATTTGAGAAACATCATATTCAACAGTTATAGCATGATAATCAACAATACAAAAAAATCCATAATAATCATTAAGTATATCAGCCCAATTCTTCAAAGCTCCAAGATAGTTCCCAATATGAAGAGAACCTGTCGGCTGTATTCCGCTTAACATAATTTTTTTTGACATATTTCAGCTCCATTTAATTAAATTATAAATACTATATATTTTATTCCGCTTTAATATTAGCTATTAAAAAACCTTCCTCATTTGTTTTTAAATCGCTTACACTAATATATATAAGCCTTTTATCTTCTGTTTCTATTAATAATTTTTTATTTAAAGGGTTCAATTCTTTTATAACAGCCGGTACATTATTAAATACTAATTTAGTACCAACTTTAGGCAAATCTTTTTTAAGAGCACAATAAGCCTTATATTCATGGGCTAAACAGCACATGAGCCTTCCGCATTGTCCGGATATTTTCATTGTGTTTAAAAGCATACCCTGTTCTTTTGCCATTTTTATAGTTATAGTTTCAAATTTACCCTTTATCACTTTACAGCATAATTCTCTTCCGCATATTCCGCATCCGCCTATGGATCTAGCCTCATCTCTTACACCTATTTGTCTTAATTCTATTCTAGTTTTGAAATGTGCTGCTAAGTCTTTTACTAGTTCTCTAAAATCTATTCTCTCCTCGGCTATAAATTCAAATAAAAGTTTTGCTCTGTCCAAAAAATAATAAGAACTTATTAATTTCAAATCTAAATTATGATTATTTACTTTTTCTTTGCATATTTTAAAAGCTTCAGCTGCATCTTCCATATTAATTTTATACTGCTCTAAATCTTTTTCATCTGCTATTCTTAAAATATTAAATATTTTATTTTTATTATTTTTCATTTTAATATTATTATTTTCTTCTTCAGCAGCAATATCTTTTAATTCTTCAGATATTTCCTCTTCATTGATAGTTTCATTATCTTCATGTATATCATCATTATTTTCT
>CASEHG010000147.1 GCA_949287565.1 uncultured Brachyspira sp. | reverse complement strand
GCAGAACTTACTCAAGATAATGCACTTCTTATGGCAAGCGATATAGTATCAGGTATAATCAATTATATAAATAATAGTTTTATTAAAAGATATTTTGATTTGAATTTTAAAAGTTTAAGGCTATCAGGACAATGCGATTATTTCAGGATTTCTCATTCATTAGAATAAAAATTATTAATATTATTAAATATATACTTAATTTATAACAAACATTGACTTTTATATTCATATACAGTTGTCAATTATTTTAAGTTGTATATACTATATTTGTAAACAAAATATTTACTTTTTTGTAATATTTTATGGGAGTTAGAAAATTATTTTGGGGAGGTATTTATGGCAGTTAAACTTTTCAGTAAAGAAGAATTGCAAAAATGCACTACAGAAAAAGAAGTAGAAGCATATTTTGATTCTTTGGGTATCGATGAAGAAAATTATGAACAAAAAATAAATGCTTTGACTGAGGCTTTAGAATCCCAACAGATTAAATGTTTTTCAGAAACTTCTTTAAAAAATAGATATAAAGATATATTAAGTATATTTTTAGATGAAGAAGTTAGAATGTATAGGGGATTTTAATTTGACATGGATAAATTAAATTTACAAGAAATAGCTGATAGATGCGGATATAATAATGTTTATAATGAGGCAAAAAAACAATCGATTTTATTAAATAGTTTGCAGAATAATTTAATAGATAGTCTTATAAATAGATATATAACAAAATCTTTATTATCACATTGGAAAAGTGCAGTAGAAAGTATAGTGTTAGAAACAAGACAATATAAATTTAAAAATTTCTGCAGAGAAACTTCATATACAAATCCAAAAGTAATAAAAATAATGAATGTGGCACTTTATAAAATATTTATAAAAGAGAAAAAGCTTTTTGAATATGGATATACTTTAAAAGATAAATATAATTGGGTTGATGTTATTGTTATAAATGAAGAAATGACAATTAAAGAAAAAAGATGTGTTGTTGCTCATGAACTGGCACATATAATCATAGATAGGATATTAAAAGAGAATATAGATATCATTCCGAATATGGATTTTGATAATCTTAATGAGGAAGAATTAGCAAATATATTAATGTGCTATATACTTTTAGATAAATCATTTTTTTATAAAAATGCACAATTTGAAGATTATGTAATTACAGATGTTTTAGATTTGAAAGAATTAAGAAACAGCATATTAAAAAAATATAGAAAATAAATTGTATTAAATAAAATTAAAATAAAAGGCTTGGTATTAATTTACTAGGACTTTTTTATTTTGTTAAATTTGAATATACTAAAAATTTTTAAGTTTGTCAATGTTTTTATTGTTCTTTTTCCCGCCGCAAAAAGAACCAAAAAGTGCAAGTACAAAATTAGTACTAAATAATACTAATTATATTTTACATGTAATATAAACTATTAAATTTAAGCTAAAATGTTACCTTTTTACTTCTTTGTGGTAACAAAAGAAGTGGGGTGTTACGAAGTACTCAGAGCGGTGTGGCAAATACCCATATATAAAAATAACTTTATTTTTTCACAAAGTATATTTGTTTAGATATATTTACTTTATTTTACCATCAATACAATATATTGAAAAAAGGTTACTCCGCCAATAATTTCAGATCCTACTGTGATTCCTCCAGATACTTGATAACCATTTTTTATATATTCATTTATTATTTTTTCTAATTTTTCTAAACTATTCGCTTTTAAAATTTTACATTCATATATTATTTCTCCTTTTTATTTTATAGTATAAAGTTTGATAAGAAATTAATACAATTATTTTCATTCATAATGATTTGATTATAGCAAAGTATATATTTTTGTAAAGTATATATTTTTGTAGGAAAAAATTAAAAAATTAAGTTTATTACTTATAATCACTTATATTTTTTGCTATATGTATAGAGATAATAAATAATCTCTGACATTAAACGATTAAGCAGGATTGTTAAATAATTATATATTAAATATTCACATCAAGGAGCTAATATGCTAAAGAAAAAATATAAAATTTTAGGAGATAGTTTCAAGCAGTATATACCGCTTTCAAAAAATACTTTTGCTGAAACTAAAACTAATAAAATCACAGAGAAAAATATTGATGAACTGATAAAATCATTTGAAAAAAGCAGAATAGAAATATTTATCTATAAGGGACATAAAGAAGATGAAGAAAGGGAAGCTATTGGAAAAGTTGTAAGTTTAGAAAAAGACAATGAGGCAATAGGGCTTTATGCTGTTATAGAATGGTTTGATGACAGCATAACAGAGAAAAAATCTTTTTATCCTTCTATTGAGATGGTTGGAAAAAAATCTTATGAAGATGAAAATTTTATTTATTGGGAGAATTGCGAAATCAAAGCTGTTGCTGCAGTGGAATATCCTGCAAGCCGTAATGTTGATTTGCTTTGTGCTAGTGCAATTATCAGTAATGAAGAAAATATTAATGGAGAGTATATGCAAAAATTAAAAAATGTATTAGAGAAATTAATTAGCGAAGAAAAAGAAATTCAGAAAGAAGCAAGAGATGAGTTTGTTTATTTGTTTAGAAATGATGAAGAAATTCAAAATATTATTATTGATATGATAGTAAAGAAATTAAAAGAAGATAATTCAAAAGATAAATCAAGTAATGCATATAAACAAAATTTAAATAATTTAGATAACGGTAATAAAGAATTAAATCTTTCAGCTATAACTTATGGAGATTGGTGCAATGAATATGCAGAGAGTCAGAATGCAGTAAGATGTTCTTCAAAATCAGAAAGCTCTACATTTATAAAGGCAAGAAAACTTTTCAAAGCAGGATTAAGCAAAGAAGAAATAATGTCAATAGTAAGAAATGATTTAGTACCTATCGGAGTAGGAGGCGGAGAGAAAATCAACTTATCAGCATTAAGCGAAGAAAATAAATACAGCGAGATAGCAAAACTATTTAAATGATAATTATAAAATTATATTTATTAAAAAACTATTAATATTAACTATACGAATTACAGATAAGATAGATTATTAATTTAAGCACACCTAAAGGTGGACTTCGTCAAATGTAGCCTTTTTGCTTCTCGACGCAGGAGGGCTTCGCCTGTGGCAACACCGAGTAGGTGCTATTCGGCAAAAGAAGTGGGGTTTTACCCTACGGGTACGCTTCGCGGTGGGCAAAGCCCCAGATATAAAAACAAATATATTTTTGTTTCAGTATATATCAGGTGTTCACATTAATTAAAAATGGTGAGCCGACCAAACAGTCACCATTACAGATGGCATAACAATAATAAACGAGCCGACCAAGTAGGTACCCTTCGGGTAAGTATCCAGCAATTTATTTGCTGGCTTTTAATAGCGTAGGCGACCAAGTAGGCACCTTTATAGGTGGCATAACAATAATAGGAGTCTATAGTGGCACAAGGTTCTATAATAAAATCTGGTATTCATAGCGATGAAGCTAATTTACCAAAAAGAGGATTTCCTGTATCAATAAAAGATGATAATGGGAAAGGAGTTTTTTCACTTTATAGTGAAGGTTCAGTATTTATAGGAGTTGCTTTGGAAGATGCATTCTCTTATAAAGAATTCGGATTAAAGCCAAATACAATATCAGTTTGCTATGAAGGAATAGTTAATGCAGTTGTAGCTGAAAGTGTTATAGCTGGTGATATTGTAACG
The DNA here is from genome assembly GCA_949287565.1 of uncultured Brachyspira sp. GTDB lineage: Bacteria > Spirochaetota > Brachyspiria > Brachyspirales > Brachyspiraceae > Brachyspira. Next base: position 536 of record CASEHG010000147.1, on the reverse strand, counting down.
GCATCAGATAAAGGATTTAAAAAATCATTGGACGGACATGGAGTAGGAATAGTTATAAGAGGCGGAAGCAATTATGCAGAGATACTTTTGAAATCTGTATGATTGTATTATAACAAAATTTTAATTCAAAATATATAAAACATAAAAAGCTTGAATATATTATTTTTGTAATAATCTTAAATATTTTAATAATAATTTTTATTAGCAACAAAATCAAGTTATCCGTAGCAGCTGGCAACTTTAGTTGATGGCTAATATTAGCGAAGGCGACCAAGTAGGCACCTTTACAGGTGGCATAACAATAATAAGCGAGCCGAAGCCATTGACTTAATTTATTAAGTCAAGCCTGAGTATAACAATAATAGGAGTAATGATGAGCATACCTAATTTACAAAATATACAAAATAAACTTTTTCCAATAATCAATAAAGAAATGCCTAGATATATGGGGCAAACTAATTTTGTGAGTAAATATATACCTGAAATTTTTGTCGGTGTTTCTCAAGGAGCAATTGGAGGCGATTTAGATAATACGG
>CASEHG010000146.1 GCA_949287565.1 uncultured Brachyspira sp. | reverse complement strand
TTATCTTTATTATCGGTATTGCTGCTTATAGGAGTTTTTTTAAGAGCTAAAATAAAGCTCTTTCAAAAATTATATTTGCCCGCTTCTGTAATAGGAGGATTTATTGGGCTTTTAATATCTCCTGAAATATTGGGTAAATTCTCAAACTATTCAATATCTTCAGAATGGGTAAAAACTTATTCGCTTCTTCCCGGAATATTGTCAATACCTATATTTGCCGCTATTCCTTTGGGTATGTTCCTAAACGAAACAAAAAGTATAAAATCACTTTACCCTACAAAAGTTTTAATAGCATTCGGTATATTTCAATGTGCAAGTATGTTTCAGTCTGCAATAGGATATGCCACTAATATACTATTTACAAAAATAAATCCTGATATAAATATGTATAGAACTTTCGGTTATGAACTTTCAGCTGGATTTGCAGGAGGACATGGACTTGCAGCTTCAACAGGAAAATTACTTGAAGGTTTCGGAATACCTCAATGGGAAATAGCTCAGGGAGTTGCTCTCACTACTGCCACAATAGGACTTGTAGGCGGAATGATATTTGGAATCATATTCATTAATATTGCAGTAAGAAGAAATAAAACCAATGTTATCAAAAAAGTAGTTAATGAAAATGATGATAATCAAAATATAAACAAAATAGATAGAAACATGGAAGTAGGATACAACAATGATATAAGCAAGCAGGCTAGTTTAGGAAGAGAAACTTTTTTAAGCAGCTCTATAGAAACTATCACTTTTCATTTGGCTGTAATATTTGCTGTATGCGGAATTGCTTTTATAGTTTTGAACTTCATTAAAAAATTAAAAGTACCTGGACTAGATGTTCTTCCCGTTTGGACTTATTCTATGATTATAATGTTTGCTTTAAATATGATAATAAAAAAATTAAAACTATCTTGGATGGTAGATGCTAAAGTTAAAGCAAAAATCATAGGTACATTAAGCGACTTTGCTATAGTATCAGCTATAACAAGCCTTCCTATAAAAGCCATAATACATTATATAGCACCTATAATAGTTATGTGCGTAGCTGGTTTTATATTTACTTATTTAATAGTATTTATATTTCATAATATGCTATTTAAAGATGATTATGCATTTGAAAGAGCTATAATTTCATGGGGTACTTTGACAGGGGTTTTGATAACAGGAATGACTCTTCTTAAAATATGTGATCCTGAATATAAAAGCCCTGCACTTACAGAGTTTTCTTTAGGATTTTCTTTGATGTCTGTTACAGGTTTATTAGTTGTGCCTATACTTAATACAGTACTCGCTGTCGGCTCAACTTGGGATAATCTTATAACAGCATTAATCACTTCGGCTATTTATTTGATTATAGCATTTGCTGTTTACTTTGTTCATAAAAAATCTGCTAATTAATACTGTTTATTAGCTTTTTTGTTTTATTGATAGCTAAAGATATAAAGGAATCCCATTCCCCTAAGGTTTTATCTATTACTTGCACCTCAAGTCCAAATTTTTTTATTTCATTGAATACTGTTTCAGAAATATCATGTTCATAATGAAATGATTTTGATATTAATATAGGTATTATCAATACTTTTTTATTTCTCTTTATTAATTTGTCTTTTACCTCATCAATGCCTATACCTTCTGAAAACGTAATTGATATATAAGCATCATTTTTTAAATTTAATTTATAAGCAAGCATTCCATAAGCTGAATTAGAATGATGCTTCCCTCCATGTCCTACAAATAAATATGTATAGTCATCATCTTTAAATTTTTCTGATATAATAGAAACCATATTATCATAATCTTCTGGAACAGACAATAATGATTCTCCATATTTCAATATATCGTAACTGCTTTTATACTTCACTATTGAATGAAAAATCTTCATATAATCTTTATTTTGAAGAAGCACTATAGGAGAAATATATACCTCATTTATTTTGCTTTTTTTCAATTCTTCTAATCTCTCAATCACAGAAGGAAAATGCACATTATCAGATATAATTTTTTTTATAGCGGTTGAACTATAAGCATCAACTATATAAAAATCTTTAAATTCATCTTTAAATTTTTGTATAATTCTCTCATACATTAAATTTGTATTAGTATAATTCTTTGCTCCATGAAATAATAATATAATACTCTTATTAATCATAAAAAAATATCCTTATATAAAAAGAAGATAAATTAATATATTATAAACAGAATATATCAAGTATATTAGAAGTTTAATTTATATTAAATAAAATTAAACATAATGTATGCCTTTCCAATAAACAGGAGTATAAACTTCGGCTATATCAGGTAATTGAACATCTTTTAAAGCCCATTTCTTGAACTCTTCAAAACCTGTTCTATCTACAATATATCCAACATGTTCCTTGCCTCCCGGAGCTGTTAAATCTATATATTTTTTCACATATTCATAAGTATTTAATATTATTTTTACTATACTATCTTCATCAGCCCATTTTATAAAATCTTCTCCAAGCCTAGGATTTTTTTTACCGGTACGTCCCATTATTGTAAGTCTGTAATATTTTTTATCACTCCTAGTCCAAGCTCTCATAGGACATTGAAGCACACATTCTCCGCATCCTATACAGCCTTTATGATTTCTTTCTATTTTATAATTAACCATACTAAGTACATCAGCAGACTTTCTTTTACAAGATTTCACGCAAGCCTTACAGCTTATGCATCTGTCTTTCTCATACTGAGGATGAGTCATACCAATAATACCGAAATCATGCATTCTAACTTTGGCACAATCATTAGGACATCCTGTCAAAGCAACTTTAAAATGCAAATCATTTGGAAATATTGCTTTCTCTATTCTCTGAGCAAATGCTGTTGTATCATAACAGGCAAAAGGACAAACCCTGTTTCCAATGCAAGCAGATATATTCCTAGTTCCAGAAGAAGTATAGCCTTTGCCTT
>CASEHG010000145.1 GCA_949287565.1 uncultured Brachyspira sp. | reverse complement strand
TAATTTTTGGAACTACAAACGCATACATTCAGCTTTAAATTATGATACACCTATGTTATACTTTAAGAAATTAAGGAATACTTAAATGCAATATGTTTGGCACCTGTGCAAATTAAAAAATCTCGCTTTAAGGCTCTAGCAATGATATTGCTAGACGCTCGATTTTTTAATACATTCATCTTATTAAATATATTTATTTAAACGCTCACAATTTTTATATTGTTGCTAATAAAAATCGCTTTATCAAATAATTAAAAAATCTCGCTTTAAGGCTCTAGCAATGATATTGCTAGACGCTCGATTTTTTTATATATTCATCTTATTAAATATATTTATTTAAATGCTAACAATTTATTATTTGTGTTGATAATAAAAATTGATTTATTAATAATTAAAAAATCTCGCTTTAATGCCGGCGAGAAGCAGGCACAGCCCGCCTTCGGCGAAAGGCTACATTTGGGCTTTAATTTACTAAAGCTATCTTACATGTATACAACTTTAGTATGATTTAGTACTAATTTTATACTTGCACTTTAGTGAAGCGTGCCGACGAAGTCCACCTGTGGTGTTGGCAGCAACTTTGACGAAGTCCGCAGAGCGTTTGCGTAAAAAAAGTTGATAATACATCTATAAATATATAGAAATTGACAAAATATAATTGTTTGGGTATATATTAATCTTAACAAGATATTAACTATTTATAAAACGTAACAATTTTTATTCTTCTGCCCCTAATTCCTTTAGCTTTTCTATTGCCTCATCTTTTTCAGCATAATACAAAACTCCGTCTCCGTCCTCATCTGTACTATTTATATCTATACCTAAATCATTTACTAAATATTCAAATACTTCTACATTATCATACATAGCAGCTACATGGAGCCCATTTCCCTGATATATATTTTTAGAATCAACTAAATTAGAATCTGACTGTACAAGCATTTTTATTACATCAACATTTCCAGTACCGCAAGCCCATAAAAATGCATTCCAGCCGTCATTGTCTGTAATATAAGGATCAGCACCATTATCAAGCAAATATTTCATTATACCCAAATCTCTGTAAAATACAGCAAATATCAAAGGGGTAGTTCCATTTGCTGCATAGTCATCGTCCATAAATTCACTATATAAACTATCTCCAGAGTAAGTTTGATCTATATCTTCACCTTCTCCTATTAATTCTTCTACTCTTTTTAAACTATGATTTTCTATAGCTTCAAATATATCATAATCTTCACTGTATTCTCCTTCTTCTCTATCTCCGTAAGAAAAAGCAGAATTCATACTAACATATTTACCCTGAACCTTTACAACATTAGTATAGGTTTTATGATATATATTATTTGGATCACTTACATACACAGAATTATTACTTATACTTACACTAGGCTCTTCTTTTTTACCGCAAGAAACAATAAAAGTAATCATTAAAATAAGAAAAATTAATAATAATTTTTTCATATACTGCCTCATAGTAATTAATAATTTTGATATATTATACTATAAAAACAAATAATTTTATAGTTTATTCATCTTTAAAAGATATTAATGTATTACACAATTTATATTATTTGGCACCAAGTTCTTTTAGCTTTTCTATTGTCTCATCTTTTTCAGCATAATCTAAAACTTTATCGCCATACTCGTTAGTACTATTTACATCAATAGACAAATCATTAACCAAATATTCAAATACTTCTACATTATCATTTCTAGCAGCAATATGAAGTCCATTTGCATCAAATCTATCTTGAGAATCAACTAAATCAGAATCAAACTCTACAAGCATTTTTATTACATCAACATTTCCAACACCGCAAGCCCATAAAAATGAATTCCGTCCATTTTCATTTTTAATATAAGGATCGGCTCCATTATCAAGTAAATATTTCATTATACCCAAATCCCTATAAAATATTGCAAATATCAAAGGAGTAGCACTTTCTATAATATAATGAGAGTCAATAAACTCACTATACATGGTGAAGTCTCTATCATTTTGATTAATATCTTCACCATCTTCTATTAATTCCATTACTCTCTTTAAACTATGATTTTTTATAGCCTCAAATATATCATAGTCTTCGCTGTATTCTCCTTCTTCTCTGTTACCATAAGAAAAAACAGAATTCATATTAACAAATTTACCCTGAATCTTTACAACATTAGTGTAGGTTTTATGATATATATTATTTGAATCACTTACATACATAGAATTATTACTTATACTAGCCTCTTCTTTTTTACCGCAGGAAACAATAAAAGTAATCATTAAAACAAAAGAAATCAATAACAATTTTTTCATATACCACCACATAGTAATTAATAATTTTGAGTATTATACTATAAAAATAAATTATTTTATAGTATTCTTAATAAAGATTGCTTTATCAAATAATTAAAAATCTTGCTTTAAGGCTCTAACTATTTTATAGTTTATTCATATTTAAAATATATTAATCTATTACACAATTTATATTATTTGGCACCAAGTTCTTTTAATTTTTCTATTGCCTCTTTTCTAGCATTATATAAAAATTCATCAATACTATTTATATCAATACCTAAATCATTTACTAAATATTCAAACACTTCTACATTCTCATTCAAAACTGCAACATAAAGTCCATTGTCACCATACATATTTTGAGAATTAACTAAATCAGGATCTGCCTGTACAAGCATTTTTATTACATCAACATTTCCAACACCGCAAGCCCATAAAAAAGAATTCAACCCATTATTATCTTTAATATGAGGATCAGCACCATTATCAAGTAAATATTTCATTATACCCAAATCTCTATAAAATATTGCAAATATCAAAGGAGTACTGCTACCTATTACATAATTATCATCCATAAATTCACTATATTTGATTCTGCCGCTATAAGTTTGATCAATATCTTCACCTTCTCCTATCAATTCCATTACTCTTTTGAAACTATGATTTTCTATAGCCTCAAATATATCATAGTCTTCGCTGTATTCTCCTTCTTCTCTGTTACCATAAGAAAAAATAGAGTTTATATTAACAAATTTACCTTGAATCTTTACAACATTAGTATAGGTTTTATGATATATATTATTTGGATCACTTACATACACAGAATTATTACTTATACTAGCCTCTTCTTTTTTACCGCAAGAAATAATAAAAGTAATCATTAAAACAAAAGAAATCAATAACATTTTTTTCATATACCACCACATAGTAATTAATAATTTTGAGTATTATACTATAAAAACAAATAATTTTATATATACATAAACAACTATATTTTGTCAAAAATAATTTTTTTAAATTTTAAATATCTGCAGGGCTTTGCCCACCGCTCGCAGCACCCCACTTCTTTTGCCGACGCTATGCGTGCCGTAGGCAAGGCACCTACTCGGTGGTGCCCCATACGAAGTACGCCTCGCTGTGCGTGCCGACGAAGTCCACCTACGGTGTCGGCAGGCGAGAAGCAAAAGGGCTATATTTTAGCTTAAATTAATAGTTTATATTACATGTAAAAACAATTTTAGTATGATTTAGTACTAATTTTATACCTTGCACTTTCGCGAAGCGTGCCGACGAAGTCCACCTGTGGTGTTGGCAGCAACTTTGACGAAGTCCGCCTGTGGCGTGCGGCTGGAAAAAGTTGACTAAAAAAATGACAAAGTTAAAAATTTTTGGTATATACTGAAAATTTTTAAGTTTGTCAATTTTTTT